>JAFZMT010000123.1 GCA_017553245.1 Methanomicrobium sp. | reverse complement strand
CGGGGAGTCATTCTCCGGAGATTCGGAATACATTCATTATAATTCGGCATGTGAGGCTAAAATGATTTGCGATCATCCTGTTACGGTTGCCGAATATCCGCGGCAGGCAAATTCCCTTATATTGTCCGTATATTCTTCGTAACTGCCCGAATTATACTCTGAATTATCCGTTGATCTCGGCAGGGATCCTCTAAAAGCCCCGCATTGTTCTTATTTTCGCCTGTCTGACGGATGTCTGTCACGGGTATGCATTGCGGATGACATAATATTATTCGGTTCAAAACAATAATTGTCTCTGTAATAATATACAAAAAATAAGTCTTTGCAATATTTAATACGTAAAATATTATCTGATGTATATTTTTCGATATTATATTCTGGTAGAGTATATTGCACGTAATATGAGTTAGCTCATATAAAAAAGCCTACGCTATTATTTCACCAAAAACGCCGTTTACAGTGCTCTTTTCTGCTTTATGCGCCGGAAATAGCCTGAGTCACCAGATCAGTATACTGCTCTTTCAGCATATATTGAATCTGATCGTTGTCCTTTTCTTTGATTACGTGAAGGATACCAATCTTTGAGGCGATGATACCTACCATTGATGCAACCGATTTGTAGCTGACATCAAAGTGTTCTTTTAACTTCTCGTGCAGACCGGCTATCGTGATAGTCTTCACCTGCACGAAAATGTTCAGCAGCGTACGGCGGATGCCGTTCTTGTCTCTTGACAGATAGCTCTTAAGACGCTTCTCTATCTCGTTTTTTAGATCGGCTACTGATCTCATGCGTGAAAATATGATCAGCATTTTATTTAATACTTGTGCTCATATTTTCGGAAAATCTGCATATTCTGCCATCTGATTGCGCATTGAAAAATATATTGCGGGTCGCGGGCAGTTATGGAACAGGCAGATACGGTTCACGGAACAGCCATGGTACTGTCATGTAACGTGACCTCGGTGATGTCATTATATGTAATTCTATGTATTTTTATGTCATTACATCATTGCGGCTGTAATCGTCGTATATCAGTCTTATATCATTCTTATACCCGACATATATTATAGTCCTTCAATCATCGATCATCGACTCCCGCGTTTACCGCAAAAAAGTGGTTATGTCCGTGGAAATCCGATAAATTAAGGCGTTTTGCCGCGGCACCAATCCTTCAGACCAATACCATTTATGATCTTTAAAAACATACCTCTATTTATGGGTAAATTTACCTACGACATCAATAAATACGATCCGCGGCATATGGTTGCGTTGCCGCTGGCTCTTTTTATTGTATCCGTGATCTTTTTGGGATTTAATACCGTGACTACCGGACTTCCGGTTGAAGCAGGTATTGACTTTTCAGGAGGAATTGCCGTAACCATCTTCACGGACGACTCCGCGGCTGACCTTGAACAGTATTTCAAGGACTATCCGCTCAAGAGCGTCGGTGAGAGCATAAACAACGGATACTACCTCGTCTTCGACAATATCCCCGACGAGAACAGATTCCAGGAAATGACCAAACACATCTATGCAAAGTATCCCGACGCCGGCATCGACCAGATCGGAGAGACCTTCGGTAAGACTCTCCAGACTCAGGCATTCTGGGCAGTGCTCATGGCATTCATTCTCATGGCAGTCGTCGTCTTCATTGCGTTCAGAAACTTCATCGCATCACTGACGATTGTAGCCGCAGGTGTCTTCGATATAAGCATAACCGCGACCCTGATGGACCTTATCGGATTCACGCTCTCGCTGGGAACGACCGCGGCACTGCTCATGCTCATCGGTTATTCCGTCGACAGTAACATCCTGCTTACAACCCGCCTTTTCAAGAGGCAGGGAAAGACTGATGAGAAGATTGCCAATGCATTCCACACGGGATTCATCATGACCACAACTACGCTTGTTGCGGTCGCGGTC
Organism: Methanomicrobium sp.; assembly: GCA_017553245.1. Lineage (GTDB taxonomy): Archaea > Halobacteriota > Methanomicrobia > Methanomicrobiales > Methanomicrobiaceae > Methanomicrobium. Next base: position 7,333 of record JAFZMT010000123.1, on the reverse strand, counting down.
ATGTTCTTCGTCACCTTCGTCGGTCAGATTGTGATTATCCGCGACATCTCCGCCGTTCTTCTTATCGGTCTTCTCGTAGACCTGATGACGACATGGATGTTCAACGCAGGCATCCTGAAGATGTATTTCGCAAAGAAAGAAAACCCCAAACGTGGTGCAAAACAGGCTGCCGCAAAACAGAGCGGCGCAAAAGAGGGAGGCAAAAATGGCAGACGATGAAAGCACGGCAAAGAAGATCTTTACCGATATCCGGGTAATTGTGATGCTGGCGCTCGTAATCTTTTCAATCTTAAGCATCTACGTTCTCCCGCCGGCATTTGACAAGGGTATAGAAGGAAACATTCAGCTCGGTCTCGATCTTCAGGGCGGTTCGTGGGTTCAGCTCTCGTTCCAGTCCGAGGTAGTCAGATTCGATTCGCCGACAATGAGCGCCGATTCCCTCGCCCAGAAGATCTGGGATAAGGCGGGAATTGAAGCCGTTGTCGTAAGCGACGACAAGATAGAGATACGAAAACTTCTCACACAGGAGGAGGTCGAGCAGCTGTTCAATGAAATAGGCGACGTTAAGCTGGTTTCGTATACGCAGGGTGTCTCGAAGGAGACCGCCGACGATATCAAGAGGATTCTTGAGGATAAGGTCAACAACCTCGGAACTCAGGATGCCAAGATAAACACCATCAGCGGTTCGAACAATGTCGCGACCTACATCCGTATCGAGCTTGCCGGAACCGACATCGGCACGGCTCAGGACCTTGTAAGTTCGCAGGGTAAGTTCGAGATCAGAATCGTGACCGAAGGCAACGAGACGGCACATGTTCTCTACGGCGATTCCGTGACGAGTGTCTCGCGCCCGAGTCAGAGTCCGCCCGGAAGCGGCAGCTGGGGTGTAGCCTTCACTCTCAGTGAAGACGGAGCAAAGGCACTTCGCGACGCATGTATCCAGTACGGCGCAACCAAGGAGCCGGAGAAGCACTATCTCAATATGTATCTCGACGGCGAGATGGTCTATGATGCACCGCTTTCATCCGATCTTGCGGCAAAACTGCTCACGGGAACGGTAAGCGACCTCAGAGCATCGACGGGTATGGGAGATGACGGTCTTGAGAAGGCACAGGTTCTTGAGATTCACCTGAGGGCCGGCGCTCTGCCTGTCGACGTTACGACGGCGGGTCTGGGTTCGGTCTCGGCGCAGATGGGTGACTACTTCAAGTTTGTCTGTATTATTGCGGCACTTCTGGCGCTTGGCGCTGTCGGTGTCACGGTATATCTGAGATACCACGAGCCTTCGATAGTTCTTCCGATGCTGCTTACGAATATCGCCGAACTTGTAATCCTTCTCGGATTCTCAAGATACGTGCAGCAGCTGGATTTGGCAAGTATTGCCGGTCTTATAGCCGTTATCGGTACGGGTATCGATCAGCTTATCGTGGTGACCGATGAGGTCCTGCACGAGGGCAAGGTTCCGTCGCCGAACGTCTACTTAAAGAGATTCCAGCGTGCTCTGCTGATTATCACCGTTGCCGCCGCAACCGTCATATTTGCGATGGTGCCGCTGATTCTGATGGACTTGTCGACACTGAAGGGATTTGCGATTATCACAATCCTCGGTGTCCTTGTGGGCGTAATCGTTACCCGTCCGGCATACGGTAAGATTATCATGGCGATTCTGTCAAAGAAGCCCGCAAAAGAGAGTTCACCGGCAACAAAGGAAGAGTAACGCGATTTGAATAATGCAAAAGAGCAAATAATCAAAAATCAGAAAAATCAAAAATCAAAATCAAAATCAGATAATCAAAATCAGAAATCAAAATCAGAAATCAGAAATCAAAGTAAAAATCTGAAAAGCAGAAACAACGGATGAAGTCTGAAAACTTTTCAGACTTTTCAATATTTCTCTTTCAGTCTCGGTTTTCAATTATACGCTCATTTTCGGCAGATACTTAACATATCGGTCACAATGACAAAGTATTTATTTTTGTCTGACATTTCTTGTGTAAGAAAATAGGAGTGATAAATATGGCAAAACCTGTTCTTATGGACTTTTATGCCGAGTGGTGCGGACCCTGCAGGATGCAGTCCCCGATTATCGATGCACTCGGACAGAAGATGGGCGATTCAATCGAGGTTAAGAAGATTGATATCGACAAAGAGCCCGGACTTACGATGACATACGGCATTGAGGTAGTCCCCACATTAATAATTGAGAAGGACGGCGAGATCGTTCACAGGCGCGAGGGTGTCACGGATGCAGCCACGCTTGAGAAACTCCTGACGCCGCTGATCTGAATATTTTCTTTTTTAATCTCCAATTTTTGGCGCAAATATGAAAATAACCGAAGAATTTGAGTATATCGGAAAGAGACTCTTTAATGAGGGTCTCGTCGGCGGCAACTTCGGAAACATGAGTGTCCGCACCGATGGCGGCTTTTATATCACGAAGAGCGGCTCGTATCTTGACGAATGCGAGGAGGTAAAGTTCGTATCCGATGACGGAGTGCCGGAGGCTGGCGCATCGAGCGAGTGGCGCGTGCATTATGCCGTTTACAGACAGCGTCCCGATGTCCTTGCTATCGTCCACGCGCATCCCGCGTATGCCGTCGCCGTCTCGTTCGACCGCGACTGCATTGTGACGAAGGACAGCGAGGGAAAGATGCTCTGCCCGAAGATTCCGGTTGCCACAGGCGAACCCGGGACGGAGGAGCTTGCCCGCAATGTAGCCGCGGCACTTTCGAATTCAAACGCCGCCGTTGCAAGGGGTCACGGGACGTTTACGGTCGGCAAAAATCTGAAGGATGCATACCTCATGACCTCAATTGCCGAGCATGCTTCGAAAATAGTGTATTTAACCGGCGATCATCCGTTACACCCGTGATTGCCGGCGATTTATGCTTTTAGTCCTGTATTTTCTTTAATTATTTGTAATCAGTTTTAATTACGCATTAAGCGCTTAATTTTGCTTTAATGGCTTTATTGGTTTTAATTGCGCTTTAAGCGCTGAATCTCTCTTTTCAGTTCGCGGTTGGACGCAAGGAACATGTCGGCGAGAACTCCGAACATGAATATCTGAAAACCAAGCGTAATAAGAAGAACGGTGAGTATTGCAAGTTCGGTGTGGACAACGCTTCTGAACCACTCATACAGGACGAAAATGCCGGAAAGCAGTCCTATTACGGCTATTCCGAGTCCGATGCATCCGAAATAGAACGTGGGGTTGCTGACTTTTGCAAGCCGCCATATTGCAAAGATAATCTTGGCGCCGTCGCGGATGGGGTGAAGTTTTGTGGGCGTGCCGGGTCTGGGTTTATACGCAACGGGGACGATAACCGTTTTATGGCGGTTTGTCACGGACTGCACCGAGATTTCGGTCTCAATCTCAAAGCCCTTCTCTTTGAGATCCATCTGCCTTATTGATTCGGTCTTAAACGCCCGATATCCCGATAGAATATCGCCCAGGTATTCTCCGTGCGTGACCTTGAAGAGGTAGTTGATTATCTGGTTGCCGAAATGGTTGAGTTTGCTCAGCGCTCCCGGTTCAAAAGTGTCCAGACGGTTGCCGATTACCTGATCGGCATCGTTCTCGAAGAGCGGAATGAGCATCTTTTCGGCATCGGCGGGGACATAGGTTCCGTCGCCGTCGAGCATGAGTATGTAGGGTTTGTCAATCCCGTTTATTGCCTCGATGATTGCCTGCCCTTTTCCTTTTCCGGTTTGTATTTTGACTTTTGCACCCGCAGCCTGCGCTATCTCGACTGTCCTGTCCGTGCTTTTGCCGTCCATGACAAGTATGTCGCCGTAGCCCATCTCCTTAAAAGAGAGAATGAGACTTTCTATTGTGGGCGCTTCGTTGAGTGTCGGGATGAAGATACAGACCTCATCCTTGTTTATTACCATTATATCTATATATCAAAATATTCCTTTATAGTCATTATCATAATAATTCGGGATCTTTCTTCGATTTTAAGCCGCGGTCTTATATGCCGCCGGCATTGCTGCGGCATTATTGCGGCACGTAATTCTTATCCGTAGAGATTCTGGTATTGTCGGTTTTGCTGAAGACATCGACTCTTACGAGGTCGCCGGGCTTGATGAGACCGTCGGTTATGTCAATTGCGACCTTCTCACCTTTTCTCCAGTAATCGTTTCTGCACCCCGATCCGCTTATGGTCTTTACGTGGTAGTGGTGCGTGGGTATGAAATCCGTGCCTCTGAATGTCTCGATGCGGCAGGGCAGCAGGACGTCGTTACAGTAAATCTCGGCGTAGAGGTCGCTGTTGAGATAGTCGGTCTTGCCGCCGTGGTAGAGGGTTATATGACCTTCGTAGTTGGGAGCCGCGCTTTTGAGCTGGCGAATCTCAAAGATTGCGGGCGTCTTTGAGGGAATTGAGACATCCGGCATCTCAAGTGTCATCGCCCATAAGAGGACAATCATTGCCAGGACTATTACGATGGCTACCGTCAGTAATACGGCAATTACCTGTGAGTTTGCCTCCGAATCGGCATCGGTTTCAGAGTTTCTCTTTGGTGCGGAATTCTCCGGTGCGTAATGTCTCGTCAATTCAGTCAAGTATGACTATTATCGCGGGATGATAAATAAACTATCGAAAAACGCTCAAATGTTGAATAAATGATTAAATGATGAATTGATGAATGATGACTTGATGAATCTGCAATATGTAAAAATGAATCGGATGATTTGATAAAATGAAAATATAATTGAAAATTTTAATTCAATCGTTTGCTTCAGTTTTCTTCGCTCTTTTCCGAGAACTCATCGATTGCGAGCTGATACATCCAGTCCATGAGATAGGGGCAGTCCTGAACACTGCACTCCTCCTCACAGCAGATGCACGGCAGAAGTTCGCCGGATGCCATCAAAAGCCCGGGATCAATCGCACGCTTCTTTGCTTTCAGGAGATACGTCTTGATGCCGTCCGACTTGTATTCGAGCCTGTCGACCATGTCGGTATCTATGAGTTTCTTGACGACTCTTGAACACTTCCGGCTGTCTATGTTGAGAAGTTTCCAGAGTTCGCTCTGAAGGATTCCTTCCGGCGTCGATTGAATGAGCCTTATTGCTTCATCTTCAATTTCGGTCATCTTATGTGCCAAATCAGATCAAGGGTGCTATAGTCAGGATGTTGCTACCGCGGATGACGATTGTGCCGAGATTTCGTCCTCTCTTGCCGTTAATGAACTCGGTCGCTTCTTCCATGAGGATGTTTAAGTGCTCATCCACGGCGACAAGCTTGCCCTGAAGGGATTTTCCCTCATCCTTAATCTCGACTGTGATTTTCGAGTCAACGAGTGCTGACACTTTTTTTATTGGCAGAACAATGCTATTAACCATCGTCATTTATATGGTTTTTGAATGTAATTAAATGTTCTATACGGTTTCTTAAATGCCTTACATCTGACCTTGGCATGTGAGCCGGATTTTCCGCATCATTCCTTACAGATGCGGATGATCTTTTCGGTCATGTTCCTGCTTCCGACGTAAATCGGGGTTTTGTGGTGCGGCTTTTGCGGTTTGACGTCAAGGAGGTTGTTTACGCCGTCCGTTATCTCTCCGCCCGCCTGTGCGGCGATGAATCCAATCGGGTTTGCCTCGAAGACAAGCCGCAGTTTTCCGGTTTCATTGTCCTTTGTTTTGGGGTAGCAGTATATGCCGCCGTATTTGAGAATCTGGTGGAAATCCGCGACGAATGAGCCGGAGTATCTGAGTTTGCCGCCCTCTTTTTCGATTTCGGCGATGAACTTCTCATGCCGGGGTATCCAGTCCTTTTTGAGACCGCCGCTGCCGTAGAGTTTGCCCTGCGGCATTTTGACGTTCTCCTCAAGCATGGTGTAGACGCCGTCTTTGAGCGCGAAGATATATACTCCGCTGCCGACCGTGAGCGTGAGGACGGTCATGGGTCCGTAGAGCATGTACATGGCGGCACGGAGCTGATTGCCGCAGGAAAGCGCGTCGCCGTTGTCGTAGATTCCGACGATGGTGCCTACGCAGAGGTTTACCTGTATGAGCGAGGAGCCGTCAAGCGGGTCCATTACGACCGCATAATCGGCTTTTGCGTTCGGGTTTTTGACGATATCGTCTCTTTCCTCGGAGGCAATCTGTGATACGAGGTCGGATTTGAGCAGAACGCTTACTATGCGTTCGTCGGACCAGACATCGAGCGCCGCCTGTCTGTCGCCAGATGAGTTTTCGGTTCCCGCGTATGACTGATTGTAGATGAATGCGTCGCGAATCGGGACAGCCTGCATCGCAATCAGTTCGATGAGCTCTTTTAAGTCGTTTTTACAGTCGGTTTTGTCAAGGTATTCTCTCAGCGTCGTCATTTTGTCACCCGCAATTACAGCAGTATAATTGTATATAATTTGTATATTATTTGTAATTTTTACTTTTATCTGCTCAATATTTCTAATTGGTTCTGATCATTCTGATTTTTACTGATTATTTCTGATTTGTGCGATTTTTGATCGGCACAATTTTCGCGGGTTTACACCCGTTGGAAATATATCCAAAATGATTGATAGTATCTGTAATTTTAGAAATTATATGTTGTGCGAATGAAAAAGAAGTGTTATTATGGGGTTTTTTGTGATTTGGCGGGTATTTTGGCTGACTCGGGCTGATTGCGGGGATTAAGTCGCGTATTCCTGTTTCAGCTCGATTCTTCGTCGTTCCTGTGCCGCATGTAGTATACCGCGATAAGGATTGCGCCGATGATAACAAGTATCGTAATCGGATTTGTGAGCGTGTTGAGCACAACGTTGGGCGGCTGTGTGTCCACCTCAATCTTTATCTGCTTGGCAAGGATAAGCCTGTCGGAGGCGTCGCGGTATTTTATCTCGGTGCCTATCGAGTAGGGGATGGCTTCGGCACCGGAGCCGACCGCGATATTAAAGGGCAGGGTGACCGATTCCCCGGGCGCGAGCTTTCCCATGTAAGCCGAGTTGTCGGGGATTTCAACCGAACTGTCGGGTATCAGCCTTATCTTTGCGTCATATGCCGTTTCATCGCCGATGTTCTCCACGACAATATCGTATTTTCCCGATTCGCCGGGGGCTATCTTTATACTTCCCGAAGGTATGGCGAATCTGGCGCCTTTGGTGACGGGGATTCCGAAGTTCTCCGAGGTTGAATACATTGTCTGCCCGTATCTGTCGGTATACTGAATCGAGAGTTTCTCGGGGTGAACGCCTATACCTGCGTCATCCTTTACCTCGGCATTGAAGACGACTTCTTTGACGTCGCCGGGCTTGAAATCGCCTAAGAAGACACTGCCGTCGATGAAACGCATGATTCCGCCGGACGAGACGAGTTCGGCTGCGG
>JAFZMT010000122.1 GCA_017553245.1 Methanomicrobium sp. | reverse complement strand
GCCCGTCGGCGTTGCGCCGGAAGCCGCACCCTCTGCAACCGCGCCAGTTTCATCCGCTTTTTTATTATTCGCGGCTGAGGCAGTCTCATCCCCCTTACCCGTCGCGCCCGTCTTTGTGAAGTCCTTCGGAAGCACCTTGAGGAGAGTGACTATCATCAGAAATCCGGGGATGAACAATACATACAGACCGTCGATGCCGTTCATCGAGACGGCGAGACCCACAAGAAGCGGTCCGATTGCGAATCCGAGGTTGCCGCCGATGACAAACAGAGACGTCAGCTTTGCGCGGTGCTCACCCTGCGCAAGGCGGCTTACGAGTCCGAGTGCGCCAGGGTGGAAGAAGGCATGACCGAGTGCCGCGCCTATCGCAAACATCATGGTGAGGATGTAATTCGAGGTCACAAGCCCTATGAACGCCATGAAAAACGACGAGAAGAAGATGGCGACGGGGATGGGGATTGTGAGCCTGTTTGTATCGTAGAGCCAGCCGACGACGGGCTGGGTAAAGGACGAGGTGAGCTGATGAGCGGTAACGAGAAGTCCGGCAAGGAAGTAGGAATAGCCGTTCTGAAGGATGAGAAGCGGCAGAATCGCGGGAAGCACGGGGGAATAGACATCGTTGACAACGTGCGATGCCGCAAGACCGAGTATTGTGCGGACGTTCTTCTCCATTCTCCGATGCCTTCCCTGATCTTTCCTTATTTTACGGATTGGTGTATATTTCCTGATTTTCGTTGTAATTTCTTTTTACTTCTTTTAGTATTATCTTATCGTATATTTTACTGTTTTTCGCCGCTAAACCCGCTCCATCCTCACAATCTCGACCGTGATGTTCATGCACTCTTTCGTGTGGTGCGCAAAGGTCTTCTTCATCGGAAATTCGCAACGGAATTTGTCGGTAATGACTGCTCTGCCGTCCGTGTATGCGGTCGCAAACGCCACGGAACCGCGGTTGAGCACGGCATAGACCACGGGCGCGGCTTTAAGGGCGGCGTCGATGAAAGGTCGGTCGGCATGTTCACTGCCGTTCTGCGCACCGAAAGGCGGGTTCATGACGACCGTGTCAAACGGCACCGTTTCCGTCTCAAAGAGCGCTCCTGCGCCGCAGGCGTCATCCGCTCCGATATCGCCGCGCCTGAACTCAATCTCAAGCCCCAGCTTTTCGGCGTTCTTCTCCGCAACCGTAAGAGCGCCCGCATCCGTGTCAATGCCGAGGACGTAAGCCGCATCGAGCAGTTTGGCGCCGCAGGCGAGCATTCCCGTCCCGCATCCGAGGTCGAGGACGTTTTTATCCGCGATATCGCCTTTCATCAGGGCTTCGTGGAGCATGCGTGCCGCTACCGTCGCGGGCGTCATATACTGCTCAAGGGCGGCGTCGGGGTTTTCAAATCCCGCAACGCTCTCCAGTTTTATCTCAAGAGTGCGGAGTTTAATGGCTTCATCACCTTATTACACATTGTCAAATTCGTCGATGGCGTAATCCTCCCACCTGCGAACGCCGCAGACGATCTCAAACTCCTGCGGCGAGAGCATCGGGACGGGATAGCGTGCCTGATCGTCGTAGGCGAGCCGCGGGCATGACGTATTCACGTATGCGTCAAAGCCGAGATTCAGGAGAGAGTCGGGCGTTATCTCTCCGAGTGTTATGAGATATGCCTTATCCGAGAGTGCCAAAAGGCGGCGTGCAAGCTCTTCGCGGCGCTGACCCGATTTTTTGCTCACGATGATGCCGAAGCGCTCCGCGGATTTCGCCTTCTCAATCTTCGCAAACCGCTGTCTGAGGAGTCTGTCCGTGCTTATGAGCTGAACTTTCTTCATGAACGGGTCCAGTGCGACAACTCTCGCGGGATTGCCGGGACTGCCGTCCCTGCGGTCGCCGACGCCGACACCTGCCGAGAGTGCGATGCCGGTCGGGTGAAATACCCCCGTTCCTATGAAGAGGATTTCGGCGCAGCCCGTGTTAACCGCGGCATGATAGCTGCATCCGAGGACCTGCCCCGCATACGGCGTTCTGGAACTCCCTTTCGCGATTATTCCCTCGATACCCGTCTCTTTAAGAAGCCCCGAAACACGCGGCAGCTCATGCACATGCTGAATCGTGGTGACAAGTCCTATCTTTTCGGGCGGTTTTCCCGAATCGGCGCCGAAGAGCGATACGGCTTCCTTCAAAAGCACCCTGAACTCATCGGCGGTCGGCAGTTGCCCCCCCTCACCGTCAGTGTCGGCGAAGATATCCTGCGTCAGATACTCATAGATGACGCCCTTTGTATCGTCAACGGGGGCATGTCCGTAGTGAATGAGAACATCGGCGTCGTTAAGAGCCTCTATATCGAGATCGCAGGCACCCCAGCAGGGTGCACCCGAGATAATCACGGAATAACCGTGCTTTTTGAGTTCATCGGCAAACTGCCATGCCTGACGCTTCAGACCTTCGGGGAACTGAAGGGCAACGGTCTCCGCACCCGTCGCGGAAAGTCTTTCCAAAACAGAATTGAGTTTAGAATTTTGTATTGAGGACATGGACGCCTTTCTCGTCGACATCAATCTCGACAAGGTATTTGTAATCGCGACCTATGTCGTGCTCCCCTCTCTTGATGACGACAAGGACATCGACGACCTCGGCGCCTGCCTGCTCAAGTCCGGAGAGGATTGCCCTCATGGTGCCGCCGGTGGAGAAGACATCGTCGACGACGACAACCTTCTCGCCCTTTTTGATGCTGTTTAAGTAAAGCTCGCCCTTGGAGTAGCCGGTCGTCTGATGAAGGGCAATCTCGCCAGGAAGCTGATACTCCCTCTTTCTGATGATGGTGAGCGGAATGTCGGTCATGAGCGAGAGCGCAACGCCGATGTGAATGCCCATGGCTTCGGCGACCACTATCTTGGTGACGCCTTCGAGGTTTAAGTTCCTGAGCATGAGGACGGCGACCTCCCTTAAGAGTTCGGGCTCGACAATCGGGACGCCGTCGCTTATCGGGTGTATGAAGTAGTTGTATTCTCCTCTCTTTACAATGGGGCAGGTCTCAAGTGATTTTACAAGTTTGTCAAACATTTTATCTCCTTTTCGATTTTTGAATGAGGCAGGTTCTTCCTATCTTCTTCCTATCGGTTCTTCCTCTTTTCCACCATGGTTTTTACGTCCGCAAGGAACTCGTCGACGACCTCTTCCGTGACGTGCGGCATGCAGACCGTTCTCATATGACCTTTTCTCGTCCTCGATACCTTCCAGCCTTCGGGGGTATCGGGGCAGATAAAGGACGCGACATTGACGTCGGGCTGTGCGGCAACGGGGATACCGAGCTCCGCCATGCCCTTTATGAGTTTGCGGCTGTTATGCATGCTGGTATCGACACACTTCTGCATCCCCTCCCTGCCGAGATATTCCTGCACGGCATAGGCGGATACGACCGACGCACCCGGTCTGGTGCCGCAGAGCGTGCATTCCTTATTGACCGTAAGGTAGGGCGTATCGACCTCGGTTGTCTTGAACATCGCCGGATCGCGCGCCAGAAGACAGCCCGCGGGAATGATTGCCATACCCATCTTGTGAGGGTCGGCGGATATCGTGTCGACGCCCGGGAGTTTGAAGTCGAATTTCGGGGCGTTTTTAATGTAGGGCAGGACGAGACCGCCGAAAGCGGCGTCGACGTGGAGGAAGATGTCTTTGTCCTCCGAGATGTCCGAAAGGTATGGGATGGGGTCAACGACGCCGTACTCGGTCGTTCCCGCGACGCCTACCAGACAGATTGTGTTTTTGTCCACATAGTCGAGGATTTTATTCTCGTCCATTCTGTAGTTTGCATCCGAGGGGACGACTCTCATCTCGAGCGAGAGAATGTCGCATGCCTTGTCGAACGAGAAGTGTGCGGATTCGGGGATTACGACATTGGGGAACTTTGTCTTCCCCTTCGCGAGATTCCTTGCGATTCTGAGCGCCTGAATATTCGACTCCGTGCCTCCCGAAGTCGAGTATCCGCCGACATTGTCGCATCCGAGGAGTTCACCCATGCTTTTGACGAGCAGTGCCTCAATCTCGGCGGTGCCGCTGAAGAGTCCCGGGTCTCCCAGATTCGATTCTATGAACATTTCATAGGCACGCACCGCTATCGGATGCGGAATCGTGCACATGGAACTGATTACTTTCTTGTATTTTCTGTCTTTTCCCCTCATCTCCGCTAAAAATGAGAAGAGTTCTTCCTCGCTTCGTCCTTTCTGATTCATTATATCGCTTTTGTATTGATTAAGGCGGTAAGTAAAAATATGAAAATTGATTTGGTGCCGCCGATTTTACATCGGTTCGGTTTCGGTTTGATTTCGGTTCCGTTCCGTTTCTTCCCGTTCAGTCCCCGTTGAGTCTGGCTCTTGCCGCGTCCAGAATCATCTTTGCTTCGGTCTTTGCGGCTGTCTCGCGAATCTTGGGAACCGCATCGATGTTAGCCGAGACGCTTGTTATGCCGTTCTCGATGAGCCACTTTACCATCTCGGGGTCGGAGCCTGCCTGACCGCAGATGGAACACTCGACGCCTGCTTTGCGGCAGCGGTCGATTGCGAACCTGATGAGTTTTAAGACCGCGGGGTGCTTGGGCATGTACATGTCGGCAACGTTCTGGTTGTTTCTGTCGATTGTCAGCGTGTACTGAATCAGGTCGTTCGTGCCGAATGAGGCGAACTTGATGCCCGCCGCTATGAAATCTTCTACCAGTATGACGCTGCTTGGG
>JAFZMT010000121.1 GCA_017553245.1 Methanomicrobium sp. | reverse complement strand
GACGGGTGAGTTTGTGGTCGGCGACGACCTTCTGAACTTTTCCGTTCTTTCTGACGGGTTTTCTTACGGGAACGAAGTTGTGTTTGACTACGCCGCGTGAGTCCTGACAGGCGAGTTTTGCTTTTTCGACGACGACGAAGAAGTCCCGCGGGTCTATGTATCCGAGTAAGGTCTGAAGGTCTTTTGCCATCCAGAGTTCAACGCCGCTGTCGATATGGCGGCAGGATTCGAACTGTGCGAAGAGTTTATCGATTGTTGCTCTGTCCATTTTATCCCCGGAATTGTTTTTATCCGGATATGTTATGAGTAGTATCTTGTTCGGATTGCTTTTTAATCTGTTTGAGTGTGCAATTGTATGACAGATAATCTCCGTTTATGCACTATTAGTTTTTTCATCGGTTTTCGGCAAGAAATATTATGACATTTCGCGGCTGAGTAAATTATATGCGAATCACTAAGCGAATAACGAAAAACAGGACGGCTGACGGGCAGATCGCCGACTTGGATACCATGATGTCGCAGAAGAGCAGGAAGACATATTCGAGCGACGATGTGAAAAAGCGCTATAATTTGGAATAGTTTTGCATAATTTGAAGCAATTTTAAAACATTTTTGAAGCCGTTTTGAAACCGTATTTAAACAGTTTTGAATATGTATATTTGTAGTCTGAATCGTGAAAAGAACTGCAAAAAAGCGTAAAACGGATGCCTCAACCCGGATTTGAACCGGGGACAACCAGATCTTCAGTCTGGCGCTCTCCCAGTCTGAGCTACTGAGGCAAACAAAACGACATCTGTCAGATTTGCGAAATTAATATTGGATATCTGCACATATAAACTATTTGATTTATAGTTCTCACGGGAAAGTGAGTCTGATTATAGTCATTTCCGATTCATTTCTTATTCAGATTCCGTCCTCATTCGTTTTCTTTCCGTTTGCCGTGTCTGCGATCTGTGAGGGTATATTTGCTTAGGAACGGATTTATTTCCGCCGCCGGAGGCTAACATTTATTAGCCATTGTCGGCTAATGAATATTAGCAAAATGAAAGGTGAAATGTCCACAAAAGACAGGATACTTGACGCGGCACTGACGCTGTTCTCCGAGAACGGCTACGACGGAACAAGTGTGGAGCAGATTGCCGATTTTGTCGGCATCAGGGCGCCGTCGCTCTACAAGCACTATGCGGGCAAAGAGGAGATACTCAATGCGCTCATAGATACGGCGCAGGCACACTACGAGGGGCTTTTCGGCTCCGAAATCAATATCGGAAAGGTGCCGGAGAGCGGCGAAGAGTTCATTCGGACGTCGATGAGCAGGATTTCGTTTACAATCCGCGACCCCGTAATCCGAAGGACAAGAATGCTTCTGGTTCAGGAGCAGTTTCGAAACGAAAGGATTGCCGGGATTACCACCATGCATCAGTTGAACGGCATTCAGCGGATGTATGCCCGCATTCTCGAAGAGATGATGAAAAAAGGGCTTGTCAGAGAGGATGATCCCGTACAGCTTGCCGTGGAGGTCACCGCCCCCGTCGTACTTCTTATCGCAAAGGCTGACAGGCAACCGCAGTCCGTGAAAGAAACCGAAGAGAGCATTGAGAGACATCTGCGGCACTTTTGCGCCGTTTACATGAAAAAATGAGTAAATAATGAGCAAAAAATGAGTAAATAATGAGCAAAAATTGAGTAAATAATGAGTAAAAAGGTGAACGAAAATATGACCGAAAATATGAGCGAAAACATGAACGAAAACATGAGTAAAGAAGTGAAAGGAAATATGAGCAAAAAGGTGAATGAAAATATCTTAAAAGATGCTTTGAATCTTATTGCACTGTTGCTGTACTGTGCGGCGGTATTCGTTATTGCCGACGGCGGTTTCGGCGGGTTCTGGGTAGGAATCGGTCTGTTCGCAGCGGCGACATACATTGTGTATTATTCGGGCGGCATCGGTAAACTTAACGCAATTTCGGAGAAGATTGCGGACGGCAACCCGGAAGAAAAACCCGCCGGCAATGAGAATTAATCGGGTGCGATGATGAAAATCATTAATCTTATCGAGGACACGAAAGGTGCGGGCGTGTGTGTACCGGCGCACGGGCTGTCTTTTTACATCGAGACGGATGCTCATAAGCTCCTTGTCGATCTCGGACCATCGGAAGAGACTCTGAATAATGCCGAAAAGCTCGGTATAGACATCGCCGGCGTCGACACGGTCGTTCTGAGTCACGGTCATTACGACCATTCGGGCGGGATAATGCCCTTCGTCCGCCGCAACAATACGGCGAAGATATACATGCAGAGGACGGCGGTCGGCGACTTTTGGTCGGATGACGGCGAAACTTCGGGCGGTGAACGCTACAGGTATATCGGCATTGACGGGGGGATTGCGAAACTCCCGCAGGTTGTGTTTGTCGACGGCGACTGCCGTATTGATGACGAACTTGAACTTTTCACGGTAAAGCACGCGAATCATCCGATTCCGTCGGCAAACAAAACCCTGTTTGTCAAATCCGGCGGCAGACTCATGCGGGATTCATTCGATCACGAGCATTATCTCGCGGTTCGCGACGGCGACAGACGGATTCTTGTCTCGGGCTGTGCCCATAAGGGTATGCTGAATATCATGGAGGCATTTGCCGTGAGGTATAAGACGGCGCCCGATATGGTGATCAGCGGCTTTCACCTCATGAAGAAAGGGGAGTATACCGAAGAGGAGCGCCGCGAGATCGCGGATATGGCTGAGAAACTGAAAGAATATCCGACGGAATACGTCACCTGTCACTGTACGGGCATAAAGGCGTATGAGATCATGAAGAGTGTCATGGGCGAAAAGCTGAAGGTTGTGCACTCCGGCGATTGTATTTTAAGCGGCGATGAACGACATTTATGAGTTTACAGGCGCGGCATTGCCGTGGATTGCAATCGCTCTCATGCTTGCCGTCTTTTTTGCAAGGTGGGCAGCTCTGAAGAAGAACGGGGACGGCGAATACGTCTCCGAGAGCATGGCTTTGGGTATGTGCTTCGGCGTTGCCCTGAGTGCTGCTTTAAGCATCAATGTCGGTCTCGGGATGATTACGGGTATGATGCTGGGACTCATCGCGGGCTCAGTGATTGCGAAAAAGAGCGCGGCGTGAGAGATCACGATAATTTTGCTGTCCGTCGGGGCAAAAGCGG
>JAFZMT010000120.1 GCA_017553245.1 Methanomicrobium sp. | reverse complement strand
GTCGGCATAAAGTGCATTGAATAAATGTGTATTGACCAGTGACGGGATAAATCGAAATAATATGTCAAAATAATTAATCGAAAAAATAAATCAAAAAATCGAAAAAAATTATTTTAAATTTTTTAACGCCGTTTCAGAATCTCATGAGTGCGGTCGTCGAGTTATACCATTCGTCAATCTCGGACTTTGATATAGTTATTGTCGTGCCGTCAGCTTTTATCGTCATGGAATTGCCGCCGACGGTTCCGATCTCTCTTACACCTTCGGGTGCCGCTCCTTCGTATGCCACGAGGAATCTGCCGTAGGACTCCGAGAAGAGTTCGGCGAATGCGCCCGCCTTTGTGCCGCTTACGTCAATGCTGCACTGCGGCGCAAACGAGGCGAGCGTTCCGACAAGACCGCCTCTTGAGATATCCGTCGCGGATTTGACAACGCCGCCGTTAACCAGTCCGCGGACTTCCTTAAGGACGGCGACGTCGGGGATTGAGGGTGCGCTGCCGCCGCACTTCGTGACGAGGTCAAGCATCGAGCCGCCGTATTCCTCCTTTGTCTCGCCGATGATGCCGAGTTTCATGCCCGCGGTCGGCTTAACGAACTTTCTGATCGCACCCTTTCCTGCCATGCCTATCGAGGGTGTGGGCAGAATGCGGGTCTTAAGCTCATCGGACTCGTTATAGAGTGAGACGTTTCCGCCGACTACGGGGACGTCGAGTCTGCGGCACATGTCGCCCATACCGCGGACGCACTCCGCAATCTGCCAGAAGATCTCCTCGTGGACGGGGCTTGCGAAGTTAAGGCAGTCGACTACGCAGAGAGGTTCGGCGCCCATTGCCGCGAGATTTGCGGCATTCTCGTAGACCGTGTTTGCGCTGCCCTCATACGGCTTGAGCGCAATCTGACGCGGGCAGCAGCCGCATGTGAGGTATAATCCCGCATCGCCGAGTTTTACGCAGGCGGCGCCGCTTTCCTTCGAGACGGTTCGCAGTTGAACGTCGCTGTCGTACTGGCGGTATACCCATTCCTTAGAGGCGATATCGGGGTGCGATATGATGCGTTTGCAGAGTTCTTTTAAGTCCGCGGTCGGCTTTACGTAGGGCTTCTCTGCGGAGTATGGCTTTGCCGGCCATGTCTCCTCGGGATTGCCGCCCACGAGAAGGTCAATGGGAAGGTCGCAGACCGTCTTTCCCCTGAAGGTGACGATGTAGCGCGGCTCTTTGATAATCTCTCCGATATCGCTCCACTTGAGGTCGTATTTCTCGATTATCGAGGTCATGAGCGGTATATCTTCGGGCATTACCTCGATGAGCATTCTCTCCTGCGATTCCGCAAGCATAATCTCGACCTCGTTCATGCCGTTTTCGCGGAGGTGAACCTTATCTGCCTCTATCTTTGCGCCGAATGAACTGGACATCTCGGAGGATGCGCCCGCAAGTCCGGCGGCGCCCAGGTCGCGGCATGAGAGAACTTTGCCCGTCGCCGTCATCTCCAGTGTCGCTTCTATGAGGAGTTTTTCGGTATAGGGGTCGCCGACCTGAACGGCGGGTCGGTCAGCCGCTTCGGCATCCTCGGATAAGTCGCGGGATGCGAAGGACGCACCGCCCAGTCCGTCTCTACCGGTCGAGGATCCGTAGAGGAGGAGGCGGCTGCCGGGGGTCTTGACACGCGCCGTCAGGTATTTGTCGGGACTGACAACGCCTACGCAGACCACGTTTACGAGCGGATTGCCGCTGTAGTTCTCATCGAATGTGAGTTCGCCGCGGACGACGGGGACGCCGATACAGTTTCCGTAATCGCCGACACCCGCGATGACGTGCTCGAAGAGGTAGCGGTTCTTCTCGCCTTTGAGGTCGCCGAAGTAGAGCGGGTCCATGAGGGCGATGGGGCGCGATCCCATCGAGATGGTGTCCCTCACGATTCCGCCGACGCCGGTTGCCGATCCGTCGTAGGGGTCGACATAACTCGGGTGGTTGTGCGATTCCATGCCGATTGCTATCGCGATATCATCCGAAAATCTGACAATCGCCGCATCGTCGCCGGGTCCCAGCAGGACATTTTTGCCCGTCGTCGGCATGGTGCGCAGAAGTTTCTTTGTTGAGCGGTATGAGCAGTGCTCACTCCAGAGGTTCTCAAAACACGCCGCTTCCAAATCGGTGAGTTTTCGTCCGATTTTATCTTGAATGAATTCAACGTCACTGGAACATAGCATAAGTACAGAAAATATGTGCCGTAAGAAAAGATAATATGTGCAGATTAATGTGCGGATTAATTCCCATAACGAGCAGTTATTACATTATAAAATCCAACAATATATGCATGACCGATCCATACGAGGCTCTATTGAAGCACGCATATACTAATATTACCGAGAAATCCGGCGATGAGGGACGTTTTATTGTGCCCGAGGCAAGGGTGTTCGTGGAGGGTAAGACGACCGTTATCGAGAACTTCTCCGAGATTGTCTCGGTCTTGAGACGCGAGCCCGACGGCGTCCTGAAATTCATCTGCGGCGAGCTGGGAACCGCGGGCAAGAACGAACCGACACGTGCGGTATTCAACGGCAAGTTCGACAAACAGCAGATTGCGGGCATCATCTCAAAATACGTCGAGGACTATGTCATCTGCTCGGAGTGCGGTAAGCCGGATACCAGACTTGTGAAAGAGGGAAGGACAATCACCCTTAAGTGCGACGCCTGCGGCGGTCACCGTCCGATTCGCAAGAGGAAGGCAAAGACCGAGAATGTCTCCGAGCAGGTCGAGGAGGGCATGGAGATGGATGTCGATATCCAGTTCCTCTCCAAGCGCGGCGACGGCGTTGCCAAGATAGGCAAATACACACTCTATGTGACCGGCACAAAGCCCGGTCAGAGAGTCAGGGTAAGAATTTCGAGAGTTGCGGGATCGATTGTATTTACCGAGAAGATAGCATAATCACGGCTTTCAAATATTATACATCAATAAATACACAAATTCATTATACACAAATTCATTATACACAAATTCATTTTTCCCGCGCTTTTACGGATGTCACGGTGCGCTGCGGCATGTCACTTTTATATCCGCGACCCGCATTTTATGCGAATCTTTTACTTAATGAAAATCGTATATGTATGGTATCTATGGAAATCAAGATCATCGAGCTGACTGAAGATAAGGCAAAGCTTACATTTGTCGGTGAAAATCACACCTACATGAATCTGTTAAAGGAAGTCATCATCACCAATCCCGATGTGGATGTTGTCCAGTATTACAGCGAATATACATTTTCGGACCCGATTCTTCTTGTTACCACAAAGAACAAAAAGAACCCGATTGAGATCATCAAGACCGCCGCCCAACAGATTTCAAAAGACTGCGCTTCTCTTCTCGCACAGATTGAGAAGGCATAAATCACTTTTTAAAAACGATTTTTGACAATTTGAATGATTTAGATCTTTTTAACGATTTAATGATTTAAACGATTAAACTGTTCAGATGATTGGACGATTTAAACAATTTTAAGCCCTTTGTCACGATTATACGGGTTAGATCCGATATCGGTTATAACGGTATTGACGCTTTAAATGTAAAAATGCGGTTATATCTCGACGCTGAATCCGTCGTGGCAGACGTATTTCCAGTCAAGCGGGATATTGTGGCTCATGTGAACCAGATGGAACTCTTTGGGCTTAACGCGGTCGGCAAAAGCAATCGCTTCGGCGTAGTTCATGTGCTTTCCGATGTGGATTGTCGGATTCATGAGGGCATCGATGAACATGATGTCGCAGTTTTCGAAAGCCGCGACCGTCCTGTCGCTCAGGACATCGTTGGTATCCGAGGTGATTCCGATTTTTTTGCCGTTATTCTCGATTATGACGCCGCAGGTATACATCCCCGGGTGGTTGACCTCGACGAACGTGAACTTAATGCCGAAAAGCTCGAAGGGAACGTAGGGGGTCTGCGGGTATTTTTTGAAATCGACGAAGTGGAAGTATTTTGCGACATCGTCCATGACGCCCTTCGCCGCGTATCCGGGCGGGTATTTCTGAATCCTGTAGAACTCGTTGTAGCCGGCGATATGGTCGTAGTGCGCGTGCGTCCAGAGGACTGCATCTATTTTGGGGCTGCCTGCGAGGAGAAGCTGTTTCCTTAAGTCCGGCGACGTGTCGATGAGGATATGATGTCCTTCGACCTCGATAAGATATGTCGAGCGCAGACGTTCCAACCCTCGCGCAAGCGCCGCTTTGCAGACCTCGCAGTCGCACCCTATTTTGGGCGTTCCGACCGTATCTCCCGTGCCTAATACCGTCAGTTTCATATCGTCACTTTCCGTCGCACATGCCGCTGTTATCTGTTGTCTGTTGTCCGTTATATGTTGTCTGCCGTTGTCTGCTTTTGACGCAGTTTTGACGCAGACCGCAGTCATACACATTTTACGGCACGGATTACTGCATATATTGCAGCACAGATTGCAACACTGATTACAGCGCAATAATATCGCGCAGATATATTCTTGATCTGCTTTTGATCTATTTTTGCTTTATTTTTTGTTACGGTTTTGCGGTGAAAAAAAGTGTCTGAGTTTAGTCTCAGGATATTGTCCGGTTTTATTATTCGGTTTAATTGTTTATTCTCAGCTTGAGGCGCCGAGGCGGATGTTTTCGCGGTCGCGGACACTGCTCATGCCCTGCTCGATGTCGCCGTCGTCCATGATGAAGCTGTCGCGCATCAGAGCCGAGATTAAAGACTCTTTAATCATTATCTTGAGGTCGGCGCCGCTGAAACCTTCGGTCTCGTTGGCAAGCCCGTCGTAGTCGCAGGTGCAGTCGAGACAGCGCGTGATCTTCTGAAGGATTTCCCTTCTCATCGCAAAGTCGGGCAGCGGGAACTCGACGACGTCATCGAATCTCCTCCATGCCGCTTCATCCAGCATTCCCGGGTGGTTTGTGGCACCGATGAGCAGAACGCCGTTCTTGACGAAGCTGATTGTGTCGATGTTCTTGAGGAGCATGTTGACGGCACGTTTCATAGCGCCGTTATCCTCGGTAACGCGGCTTCTGGCGACGAAATCGAACTCGTCGATGAAGAGGATGCACGGGGAGAGCCTGCGTGCGAGGTCAAAGATTCTGTCGATGTTCTTGGAGGTTTCGCCCAGATACTGTGATGTAATCATGGCGAGACGGACTTCGAGAAGCGGCATTCTGAGTTTCTTTGCCATCGCAAGCGCAACCGAGGTCTTGCCCGTTCCCGGGGGTCCCACAAAGAGGAGCTTTCCGAACTCGTAGATCTTTCTCTCGCGGAGGAAGTCCAGATTCTTTAAAGCGACGTCTATCTTCTTTATCATCTCTTCCTGACGCGGTGTGCAGACGAGGTCGTCCAGAGACATCTCGCCTTCCTCGGATGCCGAGAAGAGTATGAGGTTTCTTGCCTGCTTGAGTTCTTCGTCGTCGCCCGTGATCTCCTCGAGTTTTGCGTCAAGGTAATCTCTTGACTCGCAGTATCTGGGCGTAAGTTTTCTTGCGGCATCGTAGGAGATTCCGGGCGTCTTTGCCTGCTCGTAGTAGTAGGACAGTGCGGGGTTTTCGCTTATGAGGTCGGAGACGTCCTGCTTGAGGAACCAGCCGGCGGCGGCGTCAAGCGCGGATATTCCGAGTCTCTTTCCGAAATCCTCGTATTTTACAAAGGGATTTTTGCTCACCTTATCGTATGCGGCACTGATTCCGAGAGTCTTCTCGACAACAGCCTCACTTAATACGACAGGTCTTTCAATTTCGGTACTGCAGTTTGCGTTTCCGAGAATTTTTCTGAGTCGCGGCGGAACATCGTCCTTATTCAGATTATCGTATTTGTTGATGATTTCGCCGGTGAGGAGAAGTTCGATTATCTCCAGTGCTTCAGCATCTGTATTTAGAGACATGCGTACAACGTAATATATTTGGCTTAAATTATCATATAGGTATCTTTTCGCTACCTTTTCTTTACCTTTTACGATTATGCGGGATGCCCCGCGGCAAAAAAAGGAAAAATTGTTGATTATTGTCCGATGCGGCGGATGTACGGCGTCAGGCAGGTTTATGCCGTCGTGATTATACAGCCGTCTTCGGTGACGATGAAGGTATGCTCCGCCTGCGATACGAAGGATCCCTGAATGTCGCGGAGGACGGGATAGTCGGTTAATATGCCTTCGTTGCACATTCTGAGGATGTTTACCTCGGAATTTTTGTCGTGATACCATCTGCGCGAGAAGGGAAGCGTTTTTCTGGTCTCGATTGACTTCAGAAGTGTCTTTGCGCTCGGAAGTCTCACGGGTTTTCTTCCGATCTGGCTGTATATCTCGGTTCTCGGTGCGCCCGTCACATGACCGCTTCCTGTTGTGGCGAAGGGTTCGATGGCAAAGGTCATTCCCTCTTCGAGGACGGTGCCGCCGCTCACGGCGACGTTGGGGAAGGTCGGGATGCCGTGAAGGTGGTAGTATCCCAGTCCGTGTCCTGTGAGGTTGGCTACGGGGTGATATCCGAGTTTTTCAATCTCCGCCTGAACCGCGGCGCCTATCTCGCCCGTGCGGACGCCGGGTTTTACCATTGAGGCGGCGGTGTTGAGCGCGTTTCTGGATGCCTCGACGAGTTTTGCGTGGTCGCCGAGGTCTACGGTCATTGCGGTGTCGGCGATGTATCCGTTGACAAGGACGCCGAGGTCGACCTTTACGACATCGCCCTTTGCGAAGACGCGCTCATCCCCGAAGGATGCCGTGTCGTGTGCCGCGGCTTCGTTAACGGATATATTGACTGGGAAGGCTATATCCGCGCCGTCGTCCTTTATTGCCTGTTCGGTGCTTTCGACCACGTCAAGTATGAGTACGTCGGGTTTTACCATTGATGCGGCAATTTCAAGACGCTTTTTTGCGAGTCTGCCCGCCTCGATATATGCATCGACGACGTCGTCGTCAAGTTTGTATTTCGTCATGAATCCTCTTGTATTGCGTTATTTGTGTTGCGTTATTCTATTCGTTATTATTAGTCTCTTCAGTATGATATAACCCGAAGATGAGGTCGCGGGCACTCACGTCACTCCCTGCGGCATATTGCGGCAGTCGCGGTCACGGGACCGGTCACAGGACGAGTTTTTCTTCGGCTTTTGTAAAGCAGTCAAAGCCGCCTTCGGTTACAAGCCCCATGTCTTCGAGGCGGACGCCGCCGATGTCTTTGTAGTAGAGTCCGGGTTCTACCGTGACGATGTTACCGTGCGCGACTTCGCCGCCGGAGGGCGAGAGTGAGGGCTGTTCGTGGATTGCGAGTCCGACGCCGTGTCCGAGGCTGTGGATGAATCCTTCGGTTTCTGTGTGATATCCGCTGTCTTCGAAGTATTTCAGAACGGCGTTGTGGACATCGCAGCCTTTCACGCCTGCGCGAATCATGGATTCGCCGAGTTTTTTGCCGGCGGCGACGGTTTCGTAGAGTTTTACGAGTTCGCGGGAGGCTTCGCCGCGCAGGACCGTTCTTGTCATGTCGGAGAAGTAGCCCGTTTTGGTGTCGCGCGGGAATATGTCGAGGACTATAGGCTCGTTTTCGCAGAGGACGCCGTGCCCGATGTTATGCGGCATTGCGGTCTCGGCGCCGCAGGAGACTATGGTTTCTTCGGCGACGCAGCCGTTTTTCAGGAAGAAGCATTCGATAAGTCCGCGCAGGACATCGGATGTGAGCGGTTCGCCTTCGCCTGCGAATCCTTCGGGTATCCGCAGTTCTCCGTTATCGGACGGAGCCGTCTTTATGATGCCGACGGCGAAAGCGAGCGCACGTTCGTTTACCGCCTGACAGGCTCTTATCTTTGCGATTTCGTCTTCTGTCTTGATACTGCGAATCTTTTCCATGCCGCCGCGGTCGACGACAAGCGTGCAATAATTCTCAAGTTCTTTTGCGAAGACTATGGGAAAGTTTTCGGGGACGAGAATGACGGGTTTTCTGCCGCCCGCGTTGCCGTCGCGGTCGCCGATGCCGTTTAAGGCGTTTGCGGCAACGTAGTCCGCCGTCATCTTCGCCTTCGCCTTAAATCCGTCTTTGAACTCCTCGTAATAATTGAAGAATTCGAGTTCGCCGCGGGTGAGCACATCGCAGGCGGATTCCGCGAGCGCACGTTCTTTTTCCATCTGCGGAACTATGAGTGCCGGTCGTTTTCCCGCGCATCTGACGCAGAGGAGCGGGTCGCTTACGTTAAATTCCGAGATGTAGCGCATGTCGGGATCGCGGGAGCCCGCGTAGAGTATGTATGCGTCGGCGTTTGCCGATTTTAAGAGTTCGTCGATATTTTTCATTTTTGCCGCCGCGGTTATGTCTTGTGTGTATAACTTTGAATTTATTTAGAAGTATTTTAGAATTTTAAGATTATATTTTAATGTAATGAATCCTACAGCAGAACGTACTTTCAGGATGAAGTTTACGAAACTTGCAATGATGCTCAATTTCATGATATTGCTGGTCGCTATCGGCATTCTTGCACTTTTCGGTCTGATTCCGTTTTACAGTATTCAGATTGCGGCTGTGTGCTTTGTTCTGGCAGGCATTATCGCGTATCTGTTCACTAAGCACTATAAGCGGGATAAGGAATGGCTTATGGCGCAGGACTGACCTGTGCAATACAGTGCAATACCGTGTAATACCTGTACAATTACAATAAATGTGCAACAAATGTGCGAATAATAAATAACGGTCAGTGCTTAATATTTGGTTGAGTATGCTTGCGTGGAATAAAGTTGCCTGCGCTGCGGGGGGTGTGGTGTATCCGTGATTCAAAAGCTGATGAATGAGGTTGAACTTGTTGCCCGTCATCTTGAGGTAATTCGGGCCGTTCAGGAGAATCAGCCGATAGGCATCCTGAAACTCTCGGAGATTCTTAAGATTCCGTCGCATCGGGTGCGCTATTCTCTCAATGTTCTGGAGCAGTCGGGATATATCAAAGCCTCGCCGGCGGGGGCGGTTGCGACCGGGAAGGCGGCTGAGCTTATCGGCAGTCTGAATGAGGATCTGGATTCGCTTATCCGGCTTATCGAGTCGGTAAAGACACGGCAGGATGAGGAGCCGTATGGTGTGCAGGATGATGCGAGCCGTAACGGTGTCAAAAAATCCGACTGACTAAATTCATAATCTTTAATACGGTAAAAGTCAAGGTTATATGGCAACATTGTTACGCAATGCTGACAAGCCTCCATAACTCAGTTGGTAGAGTGTCTGACTGTTAATCAGAATGTCACAGGTTCGAGTCCTGTTGTGGGCGCTCTTTTTGGTGTTTTTTAAAAATAACAACAATTCTGCCGTTTTTGATATCCGTGTGTCAAAAATGTTATATGTTAAGGAAATTACTTTAGTAATTAAATATATTCGGTTTTGGTTGTATGGGGTTATTGGATAAAATAGTCGATGTGCTGTTCTCTATTTTTGATTACGAGGGAGAACTTCCCGAAAATAAGAATAAGTCCAAAGACGAGATTAGGAAGGAATATTATCAGAAAGGTAAGGATTTCGAGGAATATGTTGTCAATTTATTCGACTGCCGCAACTATTTCACACTTGTAGACTGGACAAGAGATTTGGATATTAACGGAATAAGACCCGAATCCAACAAGAATCCCGATATCATAATGCGATATAACCCCACGAAAGAAAAGATTGCCATAGAGTGCAAATATCGTTCAAGCTATTATACGTCAAAAACCACGCATAAGCAGATTGTCTATTCCGACAGGATGTATAAGATTGACAGGTATAAGGAATTTCAAAAGAATGAAAAAATTCCCACGTTTCTCGTAATCGGAGTCGGCGGTACTCCCAAAGATCCGAAGTATTTGTATTGTATCCCCATTAATAAGATAAAATACGAGGAGATGTTCCTCTCGGTACTTAATGAGTATATGCGGGCACCCGGCAAGAATTTCTTCTGGGATTCCAAAAAGAAGATGCTGAAATAAGTTCAAATCACGTCTTATTTCTTATGTTTTTTAATGCTGGTTTAAATTTTGACAGTCGCATAACCAAATAGCAATGCAATACTTTAAATACAATGAATTTTGCAGTCACTGACTGCCAAATTCATGATATATAAAGCCCCCTGCATTCAAATAC
>JAFZMT010000119.1 GCA_017553245.1 Methanomicrobium sp. | reverse complement strand
GGTATTAGGATATTTTATCCGTGCCCCTAATATTATTAGTACTTTTGAATTTGTCTGAAACTTATAATTTCCGCGGGTAACCGTTCTAGCAAATTTGCGTTGTAATACACTCCCGTTTAACCCCATTGTTTCCACTGGAACGAATGAGTATAAAGGCATCGATTTCAAAATCGGCATTTATGCGGGCAGTATAAAAAGACGTGATTTTTTATGCGGCGCAGTGATTTTTTTCCTGCGGCACCCCATGCGGGCACGGGTGATATGAACTGCCGCGACACCGGCAAAAAGGAAAAAAAACTGATTGTTGTATATTCTGAAATCTGAAATCCGAAATCGCGGATTACGGATCATTATTTACGGATTATTAACCACGGTTATATCGCTTCAAAGCCCAGTGCCTTGTTTGTCATCGCAATCGACTTCTCGCCGGACTTGACATCGCCCGCAAGCGCTCTTATGGCATCCACGCTTTCGACAACGACATCAGCCTCCTGATGAATCGCCTGGAAGAGATAGAGCTCGTTATCCTCGGAGACCGAGATTGAATCCTCAAATATGCAGGATTCCCAGAGATCGGAGCGCGGACGCAGGAGATCGGATGCATACTCCTTTATCTCGGCAGTGCTCGTGATACCCAGACCGTGCCTGATAAGCCCGATTCTCGGATGAGCGTTGATCAAATCGACAATCTCCTGTTTCGTTGCCTTCTTCTTGAGGTCCATGGAGAGAATGTGCATGTGCATGAATGTTGTCGGCACCACAAGAGCGGTCGTGACAATATTGATATGCGGAAGCACGGTCTGGACGTCGGGTCCGTGGTGCGACGGGATAGTGACGGGATTTAAGACGATTGCATCGACGGGACCGCGTTTCGGGTCGCCCGGGTCGGCACCGCGTCTGACCATGGTTGCGCGCACCTTTTTGACGCCGAAAGCCTTGTCAACCGCGTTTATTATCCTGCAAAGACCTGTTGTGTTACAGGAGACAACCCTTGCAAACTGCCTGCCTATCGCATCCTCGTAGTTGCAGGAGGAGTTGAACGAAAAGCCCGCGACCTCGTGATCCTCGCCGCCCTGCCAGATGGCTTTTTTGCCCGCCTTCTCATAGAGGGCGCGGTTGTTCTTTCCGATTCCCCCCGGCGTTGCATCGACGACGATGTCGCATGCCGCGATCATCTCCTCGACCGTTCCCGCAACCTTGATTCCCGCAGCCTCGAATGCCGGTTTCTTCGAGATATCCGCGATATAAAGCGGGTATCCGCGTTTGTTGGCAACCAGCGCCTCACTGCTCGGTCGCGTCTTGGAAACGCCGATTATCTCCATATCTTCCTGTGCCGCGACGGCATCGGCAACTCTCTTGCCGATTGTTCCGTATCCGTTGATTGCAACCTTTATCATTACTTAAATTATCACGCTTGAATATCATAAAGAATGTCATTGTAAAGGTATGACACTCGAAAATGATACTCAAAAATGACACTTAAGAATGACACTCGAAAATGATACTCAAAAGATGTACTCAAAAGGTAAACATGATTAATTACAATAATAACAGATTATTATCTGTAAGTTATCAGTAAGTTATCTGCAAATAATCTGTAAAAAATCTGTAAAATTTCGGTGAAGATATGGGAATTAAAGGTTCTTATAAAATGTATCTCCCCGCACTTGCCGTATTGCTCCTTTTAAGCGGCATATGTGCGGCGTCTGCGGCATCTGCCGCACCGGCGGCTGGGACAGGAAGCGGTCCCGAATATGAATGGATTGAGTATATCTCAACCTACTGCGATGACAATTCCACCGTCAGCAATGTCACAATCTCATCGATAGTGCAGATGCCCGACGGCACTTATATTGCGGGCGGTAAAGACGACTCGGGCAGGGCTGTCTTCGGACTGGACAAATCCGGCAATATCGTCTGGGTAAAGAAGATCTCGGGCGGCGATGCCGAGGGAAGCGTCAGATTCGTTGAGAAATCCCCCGACGGCAGCGTATATCTCTTCACGGACGGCGAAAACCTCATAAAGCTCGAGAATGCTTCCGCCGATGCGCGTGAGGTCTGGACTTATCACGTGCCTTTGGGCGCCATTTCCTCGATTGAAGTCCTCGACGACGGCAATGTCCTCATGGGCGGCGATTTCCTCCAGTCATTCCTGACCATGGTAGGCACGGACGGTCAGGAAGTCTGGAACCGCTCTCTCGGTAACCCCGCCGGCGGCGGTCAGTTCAGACTCCGGTCGGTTCAGACCGGAAATGACGGCAAATACGTTGTTACGGGTTACGTAGACCCGATTTACTATGAAAACGCCTATCGCGCCTTTGCAATGGAGATTAACGCGACCGGCGGCGACGTATGGAATCAGCAGTATCAGACCGAAAATGTCTCGATTTTCTTTACCTCGGTAGCGGCGATGGGTGACGGCGGATACGCGGTAGGCGCTCTTGAGTCACCTATGGGTGAGGTTGCCGAAGGGTCTGAGGGAGAAGCGGATGCCGTCTATCAGCCCTATCTTGTCATACTCGATAAAGACGGCAGGGCAATATCCAAGAAGGCAATGAATGAGGTCGACTTCATCTACAATATTCAGAAAGCGGCTGACGGCGGTCTTTTCCTCTTATGCGGAAAGACAAAAGGTCCCGAAGAAGTTGAGCATGTCGTTGTCAAGACCGATTCCGCGGGCAATGTTGACTGGTTGAAGAGTTTTGACACAATGCGTGTAAGAAGTATCCAACCGCTTTCGGATAACAGCCTGCTCACTCTCTTATACGATGAGGATACCGGAAACAGCGTAATTATTAAGACCGAGCCGTCTAAGCCGGTTAAACCCGCACAGTCCGGCGCAAAGCAGTCTCCGGGATTTGCGGTGACTTCGGTCTTTGCGGCGCTTGCCGGTGCCTGCGGCGTTCTTGCTCTGGTTGGAAGAAAGAATGAGTGATTGAATCGGATTTTAATCCGATGTTTTTTCACATTTTTCAGTTTTTATTTTTTAATGCCTTATTTTTCAGATTTTTCGATTTGAACTTTTTTAATTCGAAATTAATAACCTCGCTTTAAACAGTAAGTGAGGCAATGAGGCAGTGAATACAGAAGTGAGAACTGAATTGAATACAGTATTGAGAACAGAATTGAAAACGGAAGCGAAAACAGAACAGCCTCCGCTCTCCCTTGTTAACGATATATACGGAAAACCGGCAGAATCGGTCCTTGCTCAACCTTGTCTGTCGGTTTATGAGGTGAAAAATATGTTAATGGTTCTGATTTCGGTGTACAGTTGATACTGCTATGGTACGTGTGTTTTTTTGCAATTTACGGCTCAGGTATTGCCGGTTTGCAGGTTTTGTGTGTTTGCAATTATGGGGTAGAGGGTATAGTTTAAGGTGTTATGGTGAATTCGTGTGTTCTGATTTGGCAGGGCAAATTCCGTCAAGCTTACAGAGGTTTAATGCAAAAGTCACGGAGTGTTGCATATGACTTTTGTGATGAATTATGGAATGCTTGAGTTTCAGGAATTATGGTAGTCTATCCTTGGCGGAATTCTGCCTTTTTTGCCTGTGATGCAATGAACTTCTGCAATCGGTTTTATTTGGCGGTGAAATTTTATCGGCAATCGGATGCTTGCTCTTCTCCCGCCGGCTGCGGGAGGGATCCTGCCCGCACGGCTTTGTAGAGGTTTTTACCCGCGATTACTCAGTGGGATGGTTCTCACGGTATTGCACATAAATATTGAATTCACAAGTATATAAAAATATTGTCTAATGCTTAGCATTATACTTTGCATTGTGTGAATCATTGAAATATGCATTGTAACATGCATTAACGAAAGCAATAAGTAATGCGGATTTACAAATAAAATAAGACATATATGGACAGTTACGCAGATGAGTTGTCGGGCATACTCGAGGTCTTAAAGGAAACGCCACGCGGCATGTCCGTCTCGGACATTGCGGATAAAATCGGCGTCAACCGAAACACGGTATCCCGCTATCTCGACATCCTCAGAGTATCGGGTCAGGTCGATATGAAGACCTACGGCAAAGCCAAAGTCTTCTTCATATCACAGCGCGCCCCTCTGTCGGCGATGCTCAACTTCTCATCGGACATGGTCGCAATAATCGACAGCGACTTATGCGTGGTTCAGGTAAACGACGCCCTTTGCAGACTTCTCAAGGTGGACCGCGATGAGATCGTCGGCAAAGAGCTGCGCAACTCGCCCCTCGTCGGCTTTGACCACCCCATCATCAATGAGCGCATGAAGAGCGCTCTTGACGGCGAAGAGACGGTCGACGAGATTAAAATATTCCGCGACCTTGAAGAGCGCTATTATAAAATTAAGATAATTCCCACCGTCCTCAACGACTCTTCGCCGGGCGTGACGATAATGCTTGAGGACACAACCGAAGAAAAGCGCGCCACGGAAGCGCTCTTAAACAGCGAGCGCAACTTCAGATCCCTTGTCGAAGAGATAAACGACACGATTCTGGACATCAACGACGCCGGCGACCTCCTCTACGCAAGCCCGAAGATTAAGGAGATAACGGGGCTGTCACCGGATGAGACCGTCGGCAACTCCCTCTTCAAATACATGGACCCCGTCTGCGGCGAGCGATTCAGAGCCGCCATGCAGTCCGCACGTCAGAACTCCCGCTCTGAGTTGCTGGAATGCAACTTCACCGTAAAAAAGGATGCGGGATACGGTAAGGACGGCATGGGCGACAATGACGCTAATGGGGGTAAGAGCGGCAGGGAGGGAAAAGACGCCGCCGGACGTCAGATTAAGATGGAGCTTTCAATCACGCCGAAGTTCGACGAGATAGGAATGCTCACGGGATACCGCGTAGTCGGGCGCGACATCTCCGCACGCGACAGGGCTGTAAAAGGACTTTTCAAGTGGAAATCCTTCTTATTTTCAATCGTCGACAATATCCCGTCCATGGTGGTCGTAAAGGAAGTCGGAAACGGCACCTACGTCCACTTTAACAGCGCCGCCGAGAAATTCTTCGATATCGTCGCCAAAGACAGCGTCGGCAAGATGGGCTTTGAGCTTTTCCCCGACAAAGTGACCGAGTTCTTCGCCGCCGGCGACAGATCGATTGCCGCGGACAAGGTGCCGGTTTTCATGCCCGAACTTACCCTGAAGGTAAACGGTGCCGAGCACGTCTTAAAGGTCAGAAAAGTTCCCATATTCGGAATCGACAACGCTCTGGAGTATATTCTGACAATCCTTGAGGACATCACCGAGGAAAAACGCAGTCAGGAAGCCCTTGTCGCACAGCGAGACGAGGCACAGAGCTATCTGGACCTGGCGGGCGTCATGATTGCGGTAATCAACACGGACGGCACAATCAAGAGACTCAACAGGACGGGCTGCGACCTCCTCGGCTACAGGGAAGATGAGATAATAGGCGCCGACTGGTTCACGACCGTTGTCCCAAAAGAGAGATCAAAGGAACTTAAGAGACGCTTTGAGGACGCCGTTTCGGGAAAAATCCCTCTTAATCCGAGTGCCGAAGGGGTTGCGGTCCGAAAAGACGGCACTGCGACAGACGTCATCTGGCAGAACTCCCTTCTTAAGAACCCGAAAGGCGAGGTTGTCGCGGTTGTAACCTCAGCAACGCCGAAGAACTGAACCGGCACCGTCGACACCGCACACTCACCACCTCCCGTACCGCCCATCCTGCACCGCCGCTGTCTCCCGCACCTCGAAAACCCCGGCACCGACTGCCGATAGAAAATCTTTTTGGTTCTTTTTTTGCGATTTCAGCGCAATATCAGCCAATTACCCAATCTTAATATCCTTCGAGATCCATACTTTACAACATGCCACGAGAGAATATAATATCCGGCGGTCTTGACGAGGCGTTCACGGGAAGCATCAAACCCGACAAGAGATCACGCGTCACAGGTCAGCGCTCGGAAGGAATAATAGACGATTTCGGCAATGAATCAGGGGGAACAGGTTCATACGCGGGAAAAGGGGGGATGAGGAACGATGCCGAGAGAGGGCGAAGGGAAAGGCCCTCGGATAATTCGGGGATGTTCGAGTCGTCGTTCGGCAGCAGTTCGGGG
>JAFZMT010000118.1 GCA_017553245.1 Methanomicrobium sp. | reverse complement strand
CATAGCTCACCCATGACGGATCGAGGATAATTGCCTCATCCTGCGGGTTTAAACACGCTTCCATGGCTTCCGAGAGGTTGTTTTTGGCGCCGCAGGCTACCACGATCTCGTCCGGCGTCGCCGTTATGCCGTTATCCTTCGCAAGTTTCTCGCAGACTGCCTCGCGGAGTTCCAGAAGACCCTGACTTGCCTCATAGTGCGTCTTTCCCGACTTCAGCGCGTTTATGCAGGCTTCGGTAATGTGCGCCGGCGTGTCAAAGTCCGGTTCGCCGATTGAAAGCGAGATTACGTCTTTTCCCTGCGCTTTCATCCTTCTGGCTTTGTCCGTGATCTCCATTGTCGCGGACGGCGGTATACGTGATATCTTCTCTGAGAGTTTCTTCATATTATGCACGCAGATTCTTTTCTGATAAATAGATAAGCGCTTGAAATCTTAATAAACTGACTGTATCATCATATCAGCATCACCGGATCATCATGTCATCACCGGATCATCAAAAAGAGCCGGATTATGATTGCACTGCAGCCGTGCGGAATGCAGCCGTTATCACGAATCCGAAATCCGAAAAATGATTAAAAAGTGTTTGTGGTTGGTTTTGGTTATGGTTTTTGTTGTGGTCGTATTGTGGTTGTGTTTTAATTGTGGTTGTATTGTGATTGCGGATGAGTTTGTTTTTGTGTGGTCAGTGTATGGTTGGTATTATGTTTAATGTGTGTTTGCGGTTGTAATGTGTGGTTGTGTGGACTTTTGTAATTATTATCGTCAGGTGAAGTTTGAGTTTATGCAGGTGTGGTCACTGCATCGTGGTTGTGGTTTTATGCGGTTGTGATTATGTGCGGTTATGTGTGTTCGTTTTAAATTACGGGTTGTGTTTGGTTGGTTTGCGGTTTTATAACCCGTTACGGGTTTCGGTTTGCGGTTGTAATTCGTGTGAATGATTTCGTATGAATGAATTCTTATGAATGTTACTTTAATCTCTGAACGAGTTTGACTGCGGCTTCGACGGCACGTTTTGCGTAGTCGATTCTGTCGCATGCCTCAAGGCGTGTCATTCCGGGTCCGGAGATGCCCAGCGTCACCGGTTTGTCGAACTCAAGCGAAAGGTCGATGATCTTCCTTGCCGCATGTCCGACAACTACCTCGTCGTGCTGGGTTGCACCCTCGATGACACAGCCGATTGTGACGACCGCGTCAATGTCCTTTCTCTTCAACAGCTTTCTTATCGCAAGCGGCATATCGTATGCGCCCGGGACATAGATTCTGTCGACAACCTGAGCTCCGAGGAATTTCGCGTGCTCCTCGCCTTCGAGCTCCATCATGTATGTAAGGTCGCGGTTGAACTCCGCAACGACAAATCCTAATTTAACTGCCATTAGTCACTCCTTTTATTGTCGTTCATGCATGACTTGCGTGATGCACTGTACAATCTAATTATCTCTGATAGCTTTTAATCTTTTTTCATAGTTGATATGCTTAACATATTTTGAAAGTGCTGATCGGGCATGTAAAATAAGTAATTTTATGGTTATCAGATCAGTTATCAAATGCGTCTTAAAAGAGTATTTGATTTAAATAAAATCATTTGAAACCGAATACGTTTGAATCCGAATACATTTGAATCCTGATGATTCAGTTCCTTGCGGGACCCGCGTCCTCAAATCCCTGACGCTGACCCGTGCCTGCCATCCTTACAAGTTCATCGGGATACAATACCAGCCGAATCGCATTGAGGGCATGCTCGCGCGTCCTCTGTTCCGCAAGCCATGCAAGCTCATTATTGTCCTTTGCCTCATCTTCGTGGACGAAAACTTCTATAATGTGGGTATTTGTCATGAGCTGCGCCCTTATGAGACCCTGTGACGCCTCGTGAGCGCACATCTTGTCCTTGTCAACGGCGCCGGGCATACCCAGAGCCATCACGATATCGCAGCCCTCTTCCTCGATGAGTTTCTTGCAGGCTACCGGCAGGTCCTTTACCCCGGGCACCGTGCGCCGTATAATCGAGAGACCCGCGGCATGACGCTTGAGTTCATCGATTGCCACCGCTCCCATATTGACGCGGGCGAATGTTGTATCGCAGACACCTATCTTCATATTATATCCTTATTTTCGCTACTTCATTATTCTTTTGCGGCAACGGAGTGTCACCCCGCTGCCGTAATGCTGCCGGGCGCTGCCGCGCCAATCTCAGTATTTGAAGACCTCGTTTGCCGCCGCAAGACCGCAGGAGTCGAATTTCATGCCCTGCGCCTTTAAGGATTTTCCGACGGCGCCGAGGACTGCCATGACCTCAGCCGGACCGGTTGCGCCCATTGTGCCGATTCTGAAGATCTTGCCCTTCAGTCTGTCCTGACCGCCCGAGATCTCCATGCCGGCTTTCTTTACGTCATCGCGGAGTTTTGCGTCGTCCACGCCTGCGGGGTATTTGAATGCGGTAACCGTATTGGAGTATTCGTGGTATTTGTCAAGCGTCGGGAAAAGCTCCAGACCCCATGCCTTACCTGCGGCGCGGACTGCCGCCGACATGTTCCTGTGGCGTGCGATTCTGTTCTCGAGACCTTCCTCCTCGACGATTCTGCACGCCTCTCTGAGTGCGAAGAAGAGCGGAATCGCGGGTGTATACGGAGTCTCCTTTT
The DNA here is from genome assembly GCA_017553245.1 of Methanomicrobium sp. Lineage (GTDB taxonomy): Archaea > Halobacteriota > Methanomicrobia > Methanomicrobiales > Methanomicrobiaceae > Methanomicrobium. Next base: position 3,396 of record JAFZMT010000118.1, on the reverse strand, counting down.
TGGCTGCGCTCTTTTTGTAGGCTTCAAGGTCGAGATACATCGGTTTCCAAGCCGCGATTCTCTCCCATGCCCTGTCGGAGACGGCAAGGACGGAGAGACCCGCGGGCGCCGCAAGACACTTCTGCGAGCCGAGGATTGCCACATCCGCTCCCCATGCGTCAGTCTCGACGACGTCGCCGCCGATTGAGGTGATGCCGTCCATGATGAAGAGCGCGTCATACTTTCTGCAGAGTTTGCCGACCTCTTCGGCGGGGTTCTTTATAGCCGCGGATGTCTCGTTGTGGACGAGGGTGACGGCTTCGGCGCCGTTCTCAAGCTCAATCTTTAACTGTTCGAGGTTTAACGGCTGTCCCCATTCGGACTCGACCGCTACCGCATTGTCCGAGTAGAGTTTGGATATTTTGCCGAGTCTCTCACCGAACTTTCCGTTGATGAGCGATGCCGTCTTCTTCTTTGCGCAGAAGTTTGCGACCGCCGCTTCCATTCCCGCGGTTCCGGAGCCGGAAAGGATGATTATGTCGTTCTTCGTCTTGAATATGGGTTTGAGCATTCTCTCGAGGTCTTCGAGGCATTCGCCGAATTCCTTACCGCGGTGGTTGATTGCCTGTCTTGACATTGCGAGTCTTACACGCTGGGGCATAGGTACGGGTCCCGGCATCATTAGAAGTTTTTCGTCCTGCATAAAAATCAGTGTATTATATTTGTCGCTATCTGATTTTATGTTAATGTCCGCGGACACCCTGCGGCAATACGCGACTGCCTCACCACCATGCCCGCCGCACCTTCTCCCCATCTCACCCGCACCCCCGCATATACTGTAAAGTTAAAGGATACCGCGGATATAACTATTAATATGGCAGATATTGCAATAATTTCCGGTTCGGCATCGGATCAGAAGATAGTCGATAAGGCAACGGCTGTCCTTGACGAAAAGGGCGTCCCCTACGAGTACAAAATAATATCGGCGCACCGCAACCCCGATGAGCTTGACGAATACGTGAAGACTGCGCAGGTAAAGGTCTTCATCTGTATTGCGGGACTTTCCGCGGCGCTTCCGGGCGTTGTCGCCTCAAAGACCGATAAACCCGTAATAGGCGTCCCCGTTTCGAGCGCCCTCGGCGGTCTTGATGCACTGTTATCCATTGTCCAGATGCCAAAAGGCGTTCCCGTTGCCTGCGTCGGTATCGACAATGCGGCAAATGCGGCGCACCTCGCCCTAAGAATCCTGAATCTCGGATAATTACCGATTTAACATATTTCTTTTTGAGCTGAAAAAAGAGAATTATAACTTTTTATCAAGTATCCTGATTGCGCAGAGGTCGCCGCACATGGAGCAGGTCTCGATTTTGCCGTCGCGGTCGTGAATCTTCTTTGCATGCTCTCCGTATGCGGCAATCCTGAACTGTTCATCCCAATCGAGAGCATGTCTTGCCTCAGCCATGGCTTTTTCTCCCGAATTAAACCAGTCATCGCCGAATCTCACCCTGTCGCCGACATGCGCCGCAAGCCTGGCAACCCGCGTTCCCTCACGGATGTCTTCAACGTCGGGAAGTGCGAGGTGCTCGGAGGGCGAGACCATGCAGAGGAAGTCGGCGCCGTTCATTGCCGCGATTGTGCCGCCGATGGCACCCGAAACATGGTCGTATCCCGGGTAGATATCGGTCACCAGCGGTCCCAGAAGATACAGCGGGGCGTAATTCGTGACCTCTTTTATCATGCGCACATTGTAGGCGATTTGATCGACCGGGATGTGCCCGGGTCCCTCTATCATGCGCATCACGCCCGCATCCTGCGCACGCTGAGCGAGTTCGCCGAGATTGAGATATTCGACGGATTTGGCGCGTTTGGCGGCGTCAATTATCGCACACGGACGCATGCCGTCGCCGAGAGAGATTATGACGTCATACTCCGCAAGAATCTCAAGCAGATATTCGTATTCCTTATAAAGCGGGTTTTCTTCGCCGCTTTCAATCATCATGGCGGTGTGAAACGAGCCGCCCCTTGAGACTACGCCCATGGTGCGCTTATCCTGACGGAGTGCTTTGAGAGTCTCCCTGTTGACGCCGCAGTGGAGAGTGAGGAAATCCACGCCCTGCTTACAGTGGTCGCGGATGGTATTGAAGAGGATATCGGCGGTGACGTCCGCGGCATTTCCGGCACGCCTTACAGCCTCGTATATCGGCACGGTGCCGATTACGGTGTCGAATTTGAGAATCTCCGAGCGGATTTTGACGAGGTCGCCGCCGGTGGAGAGGTCCATGACGGCATCGGCACCCTCTTCGATGGCACAGCGTGCTTTTCTGATTTCGAGGTCGGTGTCGCAGCGTGTTCCCGAGGTGCCTATATTGACATTGACTTTTACGCGTAAGCCCTCACCGACGGCGCAGTTTTTGTGCTCCCTTATCCGCAGGGACGGCATGACCGCACGCCCCGAGGCAATCGCACGACGCAGTTTCTCAGCATCGATTCCTTCCGACTTTGCGGTATTGTATACTGTTTCGGGAATGCCCCGCTTACATTCCCCGATTAGAGTCTGCATGGATAATAGTTTAGTATCGGGACTCTAAAAATAACTACTATGCATATCGAATTCATTCAGGGGAAGGGGTATTATTCAAATTCGTTTATCAGCGGCAATATCCTCTTTGACGCGGGTCTGCCGCCCGAATCTTTCAGGGATTACAGCTCCGATATTGAGATTATCGTGATAACGCACTGCCACTACGACCACATTGCGCACGTGAAGGAGATTGCACGTCTCTGCAACGCGGAGATCTGCATCCACGAACTCGATGCCGCGGGTCTGACCGATGATTCCGCCTGCCTTGCGAACGCTTTCGGGGAGAAGTGCCCGGGCATTGCCGCCGACCGCCTCTTAAAAGACGGCGACAGGGTTGAGAACTTCGAGGTGATTCATACCCCGGGTCACAGCCGCGGAAGTATCTGCCTGTATGACCGCGAGGATGAGAGTCATCCGCTGATTTCGGGTGATACCGTCTTTGCCGACGGCGGTTTCGGAAGAATCGATCTCGCGGGCGGCGACGAATCGTCAATGCGGAGTTCCCTTAACCGGCTTTCGGAGATTGATGCAGGAGATATCTTCCCGGGTCACGGCAGGGTCGTATACAGGAACGGAAAGAAGCATATCGCGGAATCACTCGGCAGTTTCAACCATATGTATCCATAAATATCCTGAACACCTCAGGCATCCCTACTAAGGCTGTTCCTTAGGCATTGCTCCTTAAGCATTGTACCTGAGCAGTGTCCTTATGCACTGCCCCATGGCACTGCTTAAGTTACGGGGCGGAGTCGGGGGCTATGCGGATAATTTCGTCGGGAAATGTTTTTGCAGTTAGATTTATATGTAAATCAATCTTATTTTCTGATAATTACGCT
>JAFZMT010000117.1 GCA_017553245.1 Methanomicrobium sp. | reverse complement strand
CGGTTTATGTGGGATGCGCACCACCCGGATAAAATAGGCAAATATCCTCCGGAAATCTACGAAGACATAAAAGTCTCAAAAGACTAAACCACTTTTCCAAATGTTCGGAAATTCCGGACAGTTCACTTTTTTCAGCGTCGTGGGGTAGCTTGGTCATCCCGCCGGACTCATGATCCGGAGTGCGAAAGCTTCAGAGGTTCGAATCCTCTCGACGCTATTATCATTTTTCAGAGGTGTTACAATGAGCAAACGCGAATTAAACCTGTTAAAAAAACTGATTGTTGACGAGTTTGAGTTCATCCGCGAAAAAAACAACAGCGGCATCGACCTCTGGGGTGAGCTGCACGATCTCGTCGATGACTTGGATCAGGAACGCGACTGGGCGATACTGAAAAACAGACTGACATGGGATGAGCGGGATGCCCTAAGCGCATTTTGGGTTGAACAATTCGAAAAAAATATCACGCTCTCGGTTCGGGACGAGTAATTATTTTGGTTTAACCGTGTGCAATTACATACGGTTAGCGTTTTGATAGGTATTGACAGGTTATTGATAGGTTAAACCCCCTCGAATTCGAGGGGTTTTCTCAGCTCTTCTCAACCGGTTAACCTGTGCATTATCTGCACAAGTTCAACTGTTGTATTTTTTGCAACAGTTCAACTGCCGAATTATACTCGGCAGTTCATAAAAATCAGTGTTGCATAATCTGCAATAACTCAGTCTCAGTATGTGCAAAATTTGCCCGAACTGAAAACTCCTTCTTTTCTCCGAACAGTTCCGCCTTCCATACGTATGGATGTGCGAACGTATCGGACATGTCGGCAGTTCCGATGTTCCGACAGGTTGCCCCGCAGCAGTGCATTAGATTCGATTTTACCATACTCGATAATATAAGGGAACGCACAGATATCCCCAATGAACACATCCAATGCAACCACACAGGTCAAACACCTTGTCAATCACCGTCTGGATTTCGCCGGAGACGATGACGGCGGGGATGCGGTAGAGCTCAAGAACGTCGTCCTCCTCGCCGAAGGCGAATGGCACGACTCGCTCTCCAGCTACCCCACAATCTACACTCCCGAAAACCTCGCGGAATTCAAGGTCGCCGACAACACCGGATGGGCAGTTCATTCTTTTTCCCGCGGTCTCAACGAAGAGATCGGAGAGTTCACCAATCCCAGATACGATGCGTCAAAACACGCAATCCTCGTTGACATCTTTCTGCACGGCTTAACTCAGACCAGCCGCGACGTAATCGGAGCTATCAGAGCGAGAGCCAAACGCGGGCAGGGAAGAAAATTGAAAATTACGTCAGCCCAAAGTATAAACCAGTAACTATTTTATTCAATATCGTAATAACTAATATGATATGTCAAAGACAGGATTCTTACTTGTAGGACACGGCAGTACAAAACCTTACAATAAACAGCTTATTGAGAACACTGCCAAACTGATTGCGCAGAAAGAAAAGGACTACATTGTCAAATGCGCATTCATGGAGAACAGCACCCCGTCAATCCCCGAGATCATCGACACGTTCAGAAGCGAAGATATCGACAAAATGCTCGTTGTCCCTCTCTTCCTTGCAAGAGGCGTGCACATTGATGTGGATATTCCCGAGATCCTCGGTATTCCCGAATGCGGACACAAAGGCACCTTCAAGACGGCAAAAGGCGAGGTTCCGCTTGTATTCGCAAGCCCCATCGGCGATAACCCGATGCTTGCCGACCTTATGATCTCAAGTGCAAAGAATGCATTGAAAGAATATTTATAATCTTTTTTCGCGGTTAAAATGAATATTCTGGTGCTTGACACCATCCACGGCGGCAGGACGATTGCCGAGTACCTGACCGCATCCGACTGTCTCTGCGATACGGTCGATGTCTACAGGCACGAAAGCGGCATCTCCGAAGAGGAAGCCGTCCGCAATCTGACCCTTAATAGGTATGACTTTGTCTGTGCACCGATTCATTTAAGCCCGGAGTATTGTATCTTAAAAAGCGCCGCCGCCGAAGGCATCCCCGTTCTCTCACACCATGAGATCGTATCTCTGATAGTATCGGGATTGAGCGATGCCGACGTTAATTCGGAGAATGCAAAGCCGATTATCGAGATTACGGGTACGCGCGGGAAGACCACGACGGCATATGCACTCTCGCACATGCTCTCGCACGCCGTTCCGACAAAGCCCGAAATACCGCCGAAAAACTCCCGCGGCAACGAACGGGGAATCAATGAGCGGGGGATTAATGAGCGGGGAATTCTTCACACCTCACGCGAGACGGTTGCCGTCCCCGGCGGCAGAATCCTGCAGAAGGTGAGCATAACGCCGGCAAGTTCCGTAATGCCCGCATTATACGCATTAAAGAACAATCTCTGGCTTGTTGCCGAAGAATCACTCGGAGTCTGCGGTTTCGGAAACCTCGCCGTGCTGACCTCAACCGAGGACTACCTCTGCGCCGATAAAAAACGCAGTGCTCTTGCCGTAAAACTCGCTTCGATGGCAAAGTGCCAAAGAATTCTCATAGGATACGGCGCCGACAAAAGAAAGGTCCTTGAGACGGTCGAGAGCCTTCCCGAGTTGAAGAAAATCCCCGCGGAGAGGTTTTTCTTCGCAACCGAAATTGTCACGGTCGAAGACGGGGTATGCAGGTGCGGCGGCATAGGTAACGGCAGTGTCAGCGGCAAAGGCACCGCCGGATTTTCGGAATTCTCAAATCCGCTCCTGTATCTTGAAGGCTACAGGCAGGCAATCGCAACCGCCGCAGCAGCCGCCTGCATTCTCGGATATAACCCCGAATGTCTCAGTGAGTTCTCATCCGTGCCCGGACGCCTCTCGCTTACCCGCGATAACGGCTTCACGGTCATAGACAACTCCAACAGCGGCACCAACAGGAACACGGCGGTTATCGCCGCCGAATACGCAAGGAAAACAGCCGATACTCAAAGCGGCATTATCCTTGTAATCGGAATCGAGTCCGAGACCGTCTGCGAAGGCTTCTCAAAAGAGGACGTATCCTCGGCAATCGCGGACATCAAACCCGACTTTGCGGTCGTTGTCGGCGAATCACTGAAATCGATAGTCCCGGATGATTTCGACAACACTATAATTTATCATGCCGATAATCTTGAATCGGGCAGAAAGAAAGCGCTTGAGATTGCGGCAGGATCGGACTGCGAACAAAATGGGGAAGATAACGGCATCAAAGCCGTAATTCTCAGTGTAAAAACATGGAGGTAAAAATATGGAATACATACAGCCGCGACCGAGTTCGATAGTTGCGGGACTCTACACGGTAAGAGATCTGGGTGTCGATCTGGCAATCCTGCACGGACCGTCGGGATGCTCGTTCAAACACGCACGTCTCCTCGAAGACGACGGTCTGAGAGTGCTCACAACATCCCTTGCCGATAACGAGTTCATCTTCGGCGGTCACGACATCCTCGTAAAAGTGTTGAGATACGCCGAAAAAGAGTTCAAACCCAGACGCATTGCCGTCGTCGGAACCTGCGTGTCCATGATCATAGGGGAGGATATTCAGGCGGCAATAGACGATTCGGGCATAACCACACCCGCAATCGCGGTCAACATCCACGCCGGATTCAGGGAGAACATTGACGGCGTCATCGCGGCTCTTGAGCCTGCCGCGGAAGCGGGATGGATAGACAAGGCTGAACTGGAACGCCAGAAAGTCCTCCTCCGTGCCGCAAATCAGGTGGAAAGAGCCAGAGGCGCGGCATATAAGTCCTATGTCCGGCCGAATCGCGGCGACCTCAAGCATGTCGTCGCAAAAAGACTCCTTGAGCTTATAGCGAAAGGCAAAAAAGGCGTTGTCATACTTAACGCCAAAAAAGAGACGGCATACATGTTTGCCGATGTTCTGACCGCAATCCGCGAGACCTGCCCCGATGCGAACGTAGAATACATCGCAAATCTTGAAGGACGCGGTCTTCCCAAAGTCAGATACGACGCCGAAAACATCCTTCACGGACTTGAAAACGCGGGAATTGTCGAGGGCGGAAACCTCAGGCTCATCGGCGCTCTCGACGAATACGGCGCCAACGGCAATAACATAGGCACGGCTCTGAAAGAGATAAATCCCGCATTCGCCGTAATTTCGGGAGTTCCCCATGCAATCGCGCCCGAATTCCTCGAAGGAATCGAGGTCTTCTCGGTTACGAACGGTCCCAGACAGTATGAGCCGCTGAAAGAGTTCGGACATGACCATGTGGTTGTCGAGGTTGACCTTCATCCCAAGACTCTCGGCGTCATTGAGATTGTCCCCAGCGAGTTCGGCGATGTCATCCGTTCGCTCAAAAACGAATCCTGAGGCAAAGCGGAAAGGACTGAATAAAGCGGAAAGGGGAAGAAAGGCGATATAAATGAAGAGTTTTCTGATAACCGGTGACCGCTCGGGCAGCGGAAAGACAAGCATAACTCTGGGCATTTCCGCCGTGCTTGCACGGGAATACAAAGTCCAGCCCTTCAAGGTCGCAATGGACTACATAGACCCGTCATATCTAACGGGCGTCACCGGCAGAATGTGCCGCAACCTCGACAGCTACGTCATGTCCGAGGAGCAGCTGCGGGCATCCTATGACAACGCTCGCGCCGATGCGGATATTGCCGTCATAGAAGGCGTCCGCGGTCTCTACGAAGGCTCGGATGCACTCGCGGACACGGGTTCGACGGCGGAGGTTGCCAAGATGCTTGACCAGAACGTGATTATGGTCTTAAACGCAAGGAGCATCACAAGGAGCGCCGCCGCAATCGTAAAGGGATTCTGCGACTTCGATCCGGCGATAAAGATCAAAGGCATCATCTTAAATCAGATAATCAGCGAAAATCACAGGGAAAAGGCAACGATTGCGATAGAGAAGACCACCGGCATCCCCGTCATCGGCGCAATCCCCAGATATGAGAAGATGGGGCTTACAATGCGGCATCTCGGTCTCATCCCCTACCTTGAGGGTAAGGGCGATGCCGAGTTCATAAAGCGCGTGGACAAGGTTGCCGAGATCGTCGGCAATAACGTCGATATGGATGCACTTCTCTCAATCGCCGGAGATATCCCTTCGCCTTCGAAGAAGCCCGATATCTTCAGGGCAAAATCCGACTGCGACATTAAGGTGGGAGTCGCGGTTGACGAGGCTTTCAACTTCTACTACAATGATATCTTTGACATACTGCCGTCTTTGGGAGCGGAGGTCGTCAGATTCAGCCCGATTCACGACAGGCTCCCCGATGCCGACGGATACATCTTCGGCGGCGGCTACCCCGAGATGTTTGCCGGAGAACTTGAGGCAAACGACAAAATGCGTGAGGCTGTAAGGGAGGTATCGCGGAACGGAACGCCGATTTATGCCGAATGCGGCGGTCTTATTTATCTTACCGACGAAATCGTTCTGAAGGAAGGCTGGGAAGGTCGTACTGCCGACGAAACCTTCGGTCTTGCGGGCGTCTTCAAAGGAAAGACGCGGATGCCGACAAAACGGGTAATCGGGTATGTCAACGGCGTTTCCGACTCACGTTCGCCTATGGGCGCAGGCTCTTTCAGCGGACACGAATTCCATCATTCCGACGTCATTCTCGCCGATGATACTCATTATTCCTACAGGCTTTCACGCGGCAAAGGCATAAAAGACGGGCTTGACGGCGCCGTTTCACACAATACGCTTGCTTCCTACACCCATCTGCACCCCGTTGCCTCCTATGAGATGTTTAAGAATTTCACGGAAAAGATGCGCTCGCAGTGAAACAGCGATAATATTGATGTATGGGATACAATTGATTGAATTAATTGGAATAATCAAAAATTACCTTTTTACGGTCAGATAAATTGTCCCCGCGGGCGTTTTTATTTTAAAATCACAACCTATATATGCAATTTCTGAGTATATATTAAGGCAATCATTCTGATAGTGATTCCGTGCTGATATAGTGTAGAGGCCAATCATGCCGGCCTTTCACGCCGGCGACTCGGGTTCAAATCCCGATATCAGCACTTTTTGCGATTTTTCTGCTATTTACCGCCCATATTACTGTATTTACAGTTCATCAGCCGCATTTCGCAGATATTCCTTAAGTTTTATCCTAAACTCGTCGCGTCTTATCGCATACATCCTGTGATCGCTCAATTTAAGAATTCTGTCCGCCTCCGCCGTCAGTATATCCATGGTTGCGGCGGCAAAAAGGATTGATGAATCACCGAGTTTCTGCCGCTCTTTTTTGCATATAACCGAGAGCGGAGTCACCTCCGAACTCTGAATGCAGTTCGGGACGAGCAGATTTGTTGCCGACTTATCCTCATCTATGATTATAAGGGACGCACGCTTTCGGAGAGCCGCCGTGAACTGCGCCGCCATCCCCATTGAACCGCTGCCCTTACCGATGACGTTTTCCGGCGTTCCCGTAGTCCCTTTCGGCAGACTCCCGAAGAAGAGACGTATATCCGCGCCCGTGATATCCGCCTCGGAGGATTCGGCTGACATCACGTTCCCCGACGTTATCGTGTATTCCCTGCCGTCGCCCGGGAGATGATCGTCACAGCCCGAGCGTATGGTCTGAAGAAAGGTGGATTTTCCTTCGGCATTTGACCCGACAACCGCAAATACCTCTTTCTTTCGGATCCCAAGCCCCGTTATGACGCCCCCCGATGCGGGCAACTCCATCTCAACCGGCGTCAGTTCCGCGGGGCACTCGTAGGGCACGCTGCTGTGCTCATATGTAACCGCACCGCCTCTGCGGACTGTATAAAGGGCAGGTCCCGCAACCCTGAAATACGTTCGGTATTTCGTATAGCTTCTGACCGGCATGGTGCCGTCGGCGATGAACGAGACAAGCCCCTTTGATTCAAGAGCGGCGCGAATCAGCTTTTGATCCATGGAGCAGAGCGCGTTTTTTTCGGCGGACTTTCCGTCGTATGCGAAGACCTCCTTTGCGACGGCATCGAGAAGTGCGGAAAATATCCCGTTCAGACGGCGAATCTCGGATGAATCCGGCGTATTACCCGAAACTGCCGGATACGGAAGTGCCCCCGAGAGGTTAAGCAGGACTTTGCCGCCCGCAAGGCAGTTGCTGCCGTCCGCCTTCCAGAGATCGTTTCCCGTTCCGTAAGAGACATGGCAGAAAGTCACCGGCTCGATATTTGCGCCGTAGTTCTTCGGAATCGCGGTGTCAAGACCGCCGAGAAGTCTCAGTTCGGGAGTATCGCGGACTTTGCTCTTAATCCGCTCGATAATTCCCGCAATGCACCCGTCACTTCCGGCATCGCAATGCGGAAAATCCTCCAGCGGATTACGGTTGATTACCGCGGGAAACGAAAACAGAAGCGAACTTCCGTCATGCGACCTGACGAGATAAAAATTGGTTCCGTGATTGACCCTGCCGCGGTTCAGATCGGCATCGCGGTTTCCGACACCCTCAAAGATCCTGTCAATCACACCGGCAAACGACATAATATCTGTTTTGATCAATTTTGATTCTGTTCCGATTAATTCTGACTGATGGGTGCCCGCGGTTTTCCTTTCCTTTCAGCTCCGAAGGAAGAGCGAATCCAGCTTCGATCTCGAAAACAGGATCATGGTCGGTCTTCCGTGCGGACATGTATAGGGAAGGTCGGTCCTTGCAAGCTGATTCAAGAGTCTCTCCATCTGTTCGTGCGTGAGAACCGCTCCCGCCTTGATTGCGGCGCGGCAGGCAATCGTGCTCGTAATCTTCTCCTTTTTCTCTTCGATGGTCTTTCTTGAATCATCCATGAGATCGGTCAGAATATCGCTTAAAATCTCGGTACCTATCTTCTTTCCGAGCACGAGCGGAACGCTTCTCACCGCAAACGTGTTCTTTCCGAACTCTTCGATGACGAAACCTTCCTCCTCAAGGAATTCCCTGTTCGCCGTAAGAACCGCGGCTTCCTTCGGTTTGAAGGTGATTATCGACGGCACCAGAAGTTCCTGCGAGTTCTTCTTAGAGTTCCTTATCTTTGAGACCTTGTCGTAAAGGATTCTCTCGTGTGCGGCGTGCTGGTCGACGATAACAAGCTCATCGCCGTCCTGATTCTTCATTCTGGCGATGATATACGCATCGTCATACTGACCGACAACCTCCATGGGAGGAAGCATTACTTTATCGGAATCGCTGTAATCGAAATTCTCGGTCAGTCTGAGTTGGCTGTCCGTCGTCGTAAACCGCGGATGATACCCCGCGCCGCTCTCGTCATTGCTCAGTCCCGCGGATCTGAATAGCGCCATTACGGAGGATTCAAGATCCGATGCCGAATCTCTGTTCTCTGTGGATTTCGCGGATTCAGTGCCGCTGTCATTGCAGAATAATCCCGTTGAACCGGAGAAAGCATCGCCGTACGCGTTCGGACTGCGGGCTGTGCCTGCACTTGAATTTGCATTCGGGTATGCATTCGAATTTGCGGCAGAATCTGAACCCGCAGCCGTTGCAGCCGATAATCCGCTCTCCGAAGGGATTAAGGACGTCTGCGCCGCCACCGAACCCGCGGGGGCGGTTTCCGCATGTATATTTCCGCTCTCAAGGGCTTCGCGGATTGCCGAGACAATCTCCTCGCTTATCTCCTTCTCCCGCGAAAGTCTTACCTCGCGCTTTGCCGGATGAACATTGACGTCCACAATGCCGCTGTCTATCGTAATATTCAGAAATGCCGCCGGATACCTGTCCTTGGGCAGAAGCGTGCCGTAACCGCGTTTGACCGCACGGACAATCGCCTGCGACGTTACCGGGCGCTTGTTGATTGAGATGATTATCTGCTTGGATATCGGGTAGTTCACCCTCTGAATCGAGCAAAGCCCGTCGATCTTCATGAAGACGCCTGCCGACCTTACCTTACACATGTCATCCGCGATTCCCCTGCCGTAGATATACGATGCGGTCTCAAGGAGCGAATCCGTCCGTATTGTCGAGAGTTTCTCTTTGCCGTTATGAGTGAGGCTGAAAGAGATATCGGGGTTTGCAAGGGCGGCATTCTCGATAACCGAATAGATATGGCTGAACTCGGTCTGCCGCGACTTCAGGAATTTCTTTCTTGCCGGCGTATTGAAGAAGAGATTCTCCACAAGAACCGTGGTGCCGTCCGGCGCTCCGATATCGGCGACATCCAGAATATCGCCGCCCTGAACGACAATCTTCGTTCCCGCGGCAGGATCTCCCGAATTACCGGAATCACCCGAATTCCCGTGTCCCGACTGCCCCTTTTCCTTTGTATCCTTTTCCTTTGTAATCAGCGTAAACTTCGATACGCCCGCTATGCTTGCCAGCGCTTCTCCGCGGAATCCGAGGGTGTGAATCGAAAACAGGTCGGATGCATTTGTTATCTTGCTGGTGGCATGCCGCAGTATCGCCATCTTTGCGGAATCGCGGTCCATACCGCAGCCGTCGTCGATGACGCGGATTCTGAAAATGCCCGTTGAGTCCGAGCCGATATCCACGCTTATAGAGGAGGCGCCGGAATCAAGGGAGTTCTCCACGAGTTCTTTTACCACGGATGCGGGTCTCTCGATGACTTCTCCGGCGGCGATCTTATTTATCGTCGCCTCATCGAGAAGACGTATCTCGCGCTTCTTCCTGCCAAACGGCGTCTGCGTCGTCATCTTTGAGAAAGGCTCTCCTTCAAAGCTCATGTTTCACCTGCAATCGCAAAAGCAATTATTGACAATAAATTACGGCTTATTTTCATCGTTTCGTGCATCGTTTACCAGTTCATAGAGGAATGCAAGCGCATCCCTCGGGGTCATGGAATCGGGATCGGAGTTGAGCAGTTTTTTTACCACGGGGTTCTCGCGTCTCGGCGCCGACACGGGCGCGGGCGTGTCAATCAGAAGCATCTGCGTGAACCGCGGCGATCTTTTCTTCTCCGACGACGGGTCGAACTGCCTGTCCATCTCCTCTTTAAGTATCTGTTCGGAACGTCCAATAACTTTGTCAGGGATGCCGGCAAGCCTGGCGACATGGATACCGTAACTCTTGTCGGTCGCACCCGGAATCAGCTTTCTCAGGAAGGCGATATCGTTTCCGGTCTCTTTGACGGCGAAATGGTAGTTTCTCACGCGTTTTAAGTCGGCTTCGATATCGACCATCTCATGGAAATGCGTGGCAAAGAGCGTTCGCGGACCTTCGCCGCCCCTGCCGTGCAGGAACTCAAGAACCGCCTTTGCTATGGAATAACCGTCGAGAGTGCTTGTTCCGCGCCCGATCTCGTCTAAAATGACAAGACTGCGGTCAGTGACATTGTTGAGGATGTTTGCGAGCTCAAGCATCTCGACCATGAACGTGCTCTGCCCGCTTGAGAGGTCGTCGAAGGCGCCGACACGCGTGAATATGCGATCGACAATTCCTATGACCGCGCTCTCCGCCGGCACAAAGCAGCCCGCCTGTGCCATTACGGTTATCAGCGCAACCTCGCGCATGTAGGTCGATTTACCCGCCATGTTGGCGCCCGTGATTATCAGAATCTGATTGTCGGATGCGTCAATCTGAGCGTCGTTGGGGACAAATCCGGCGTTCAGGTTCCTTTCGACGACAGGATGGCGACCGCCGCTGATGAGAAGGCGCTTTGAGTCCTCGATGACGGGACGGACATAGTTTCTCGAATGCGAGACGGCGCCGAGCGTCGAATAAACGTCAAGGAGACCTATGCACTGCGCCGTTTTCTGAAGAGTTTCGGTCTCGGACTTCAGTTTCAAAATCAGGTCCTGATAGAGTTCATATTCAAGAGCGATGAGTTTCTCCTCGGCATTCGCTATCAGAGATTCCTTCTCCTGAAGTTCCGGCAGGGTGTAGCGTTCGCCGTTTGCCGTGGTCTGCTTTCGGATGTATTCCTTGGGCACCATCGACATGTTCGACTTGGTGACCTCGATGAAATAGCCGAAAACTTTGTTGTAACCGACCTTAAGCGACTTGATGCCGGTTCTCTCACGCTCGGTCTGCTGGAAGTCGGCGATCCAGTCCTTTCCCGAGACCGAGATGTAGCGGAGTTCGTCGAGTGATTTGTCATAGCCTTCGCGGATGACGCCGCCGCCCTTCGCAAGCACGGGAGGGTCGTCGGTTATCGCCGAATCTATGAGTTTTCTGACCGCCTGCATCTCGCTTGTGCCCATAAGGGCTTTTGCGACAAGTTCGGGAACGGAATTATGGATGCCGCCATTGCCGCTGTTAATGTCGCCCGCATCGCCGTCGCAGACCGCAGTCGCCTGTGATGTTCCGGCGCCGCCTGCAGCCCCGATACCGCCCATACCGCCGATGCCGCCGGAATTGATTCCGAATGCACCGTGACCGCTGTCGAATGAGAGTTTTATGAGCGGAATCTTATCGAGAGAGTTCTTTAGGGTAACAAGATCACGCGGTCCGGCATTTCCGTATGAGATTCTGCCCGCAATCCTCTCTATGTCCGAGAACCTGTCAAGGCACTCGCGCAGTGACGAGCGTATCATCGGGTTTTTGACGAAATACTCAACGGCATCGAGACGTTTCTCGATCTCGGTCAGGTTTATCAGCGGCGCCGTCACGTACTTCCTTAAGATGCGCATGCCCATCGCCGTCTTTGTCGTGTTCAGGGTGCCGAAAAGCGAGGTATCCGTGCCCTTTGAACGTATATTCTCAAGGACTTCGAGATTTCGAAGCGTGATTGCGTCAAGGATCATGCTCCCCGACGGCAGTCTCGTCGAGAGACCGCGGACATGGCTCAGGTCGCTCATCTGCGTCTCGCAGGCATAGGCAAGGCATGCGCCCGCGGCTCGGATTGACGATTCCATGTCGATACATCCGTATCCTTCCAGCGATGAGACGCCGAAATGCTTCTTCAGATATTCGCTTGCGGTATCGTAGTCGAATGCGGATTCCCTGTAAGGCGTTACGAGGATTCCGCGATTCTTGAGGTTCTCGGCAAGTGCGGGATT
>JAFZMT010000116.1 GCA_017553245.1 Methanomicrobium sp. | reverse complement strand
ATCTCAAAGGCGACGCTTATTATCTCAAAGGGCATGGCAAACTACGAATCTTTGAGCGAATACAAAAAGAAGATGAAACTGCCGCCGGTCGCCTACCTCATGATGGTCAAGTGCGTGCCCATCTCGGAGGACATCGGCATTCCAAAAGGCTCAAGAATCGCATATCTCTGCGAGTAAATGTCAAACTTATATCTGTACAATCTCTTTTCAGATCGCTTTTCCAATCTCTTAGCATATCTCATTTTCGCCATCCTACACAGATAAATAACAGGAGATCAATTACCATATTATGATAGAAGGGATGCTCTCGGTCGGCTGGTACCTGATACTTATCGGCGTGCTCTTTTTGGCAATCGAGACCTTTAACCCGGGATTCTTCCTCGGGGTGCCGGGGACTACGCTTATCATCATCGGCATTGTCTCTCTCATCGTTCCCGATATCTTTTCATCGCCGTTGCTTATCGTAATCGCGGTCGTAACCGCAGTCATATCGGCGGGGCTTTCGGTCTGGATTTACAGCGTCATAGGCTCGGGCAGCACAAAACCCGAGACCACGAGTAAGGACTCGCTCATAGGAAAGACGGGCACGGTCATAAAGGAGGTCGACGGCGTCAGCATATCGGGAAAGGTCAGAATCGACAATGCCGACTGGAGCGCCAGATCGAACAGCGGCACAATCGCGGTCGGAAAGACGGTAAAAGTAGTATTCTCGGAAGGCGTTCACGTAGTGGTGGAGGAATGCTGACCGCGATTTTACCGACGATACGAATTAAAATTTGAGTAATTTAAAAAAGTGATAAAATGGACGCACTGTTAACATTGGTACTGGTAGTTGCAATAGTCTTCATATTTGCAAAAGGTGTGGTAATCGTTCAGCCTTACGAGCAGGCACTTCAGATACGGCTCGGAAAGTATATCGGAAGGCTCAACCCGGGTTTCCGCTGGGTCATACCCTTCATAACCGAAGTCATCAAGGTGGATCTGCGAACGCAGGTCATGGATGTGCCCAAACAGGAGGTCATCACAAAGGATAACTCGCCTACAAACGTCGACGCCATTGTCTATGTCAAGGTAATCGACCCCGAAAAATCCTACTTTGAGGTCTCAAACTACCGCATGGCAACCGTAGCTCTCGCACAGACGAGTCTGAGAGGCATCATCGGTGACCTCGAACTCGATGAGGTCTTATACAACCGCGAACTGATAAACAACAAGCTCAGAGACATCCTCGACCGCGAAACCGATCAGTGGGGTGTCAAGGTCGAGCGTGTCGAGATTAAGGAGGTCGACCCCATCGGCGCCGTAAAGCAGGCAATGACCGAGCAGACCGCCGCGGAACGTGAACGCCGTGCCGCAATCCTCCGTGCCGACGGTGAAAAGCGCTCGGCAATTCTCACCGCCGAAGGTAAACGCCAGTCCATGATCCTCGAAGCCGAAGGTGACCGCCAGTCAAAGATCCTCAGAGCCGAAGGTGACAGGAAATCGAAGATTCTTCAGTCACAGGGAGAGGCGCAGGCACTCCGAATCCTCTCGCTCGGCTCAAGACCGCTGGACAAGAAGGCGATTACGGTTCTCTCGCTTAACGCGCTTCAGCAGATGGCGGACGGACAGGCAACCAAGATTATCTTCCCGTTCGAAGTTTCAAGCCTAATTAAGCAGAGCGCCAAGTTCCTCGGCGCCGAAGACGAGGACTTCTCGGACGACTCATGGAAGGATTTCGACCTCGATGAGTCCATACTCGGCAAGTCGCCCGCAGAAGAGGGCATTGACGATGCCTCGGAGTATGTGAAGAATATCGAGAAGAATATTCAGGGTCTCGAAGACCCCACGACGCCTGCGGAAGAGCCGACCGCGGAAGACTGAATCAAAGCAGGTTTGCCCGCGATTCCGACGGGTAAACCGAAATCCCCGTTTTTCACATTTTCGGATTGGAGAACGTATCCGCCGCCTGAGTGCGGGTGCGGCAGAATATAGAAACCTTTATTGCCGCATGAATCGACTGCAAAAGTATTCAATTGTGTTCAGGGTGCAGTATGAATATAGTTAAGATTCCCAGGATGGAGGTTGCGGAATACAACCGTCTTATCATGGAAGGATATGTCTGCAGGATTGCGTTCCGCGGCGAAAAATATCCCTATATGGCGCCATTTTTATATGTCTTCGACGGCAGATTCCTCTATTTCCTCTCAACAAAGTACGGCAGAAAGAACGACCTGTATAAGCTCGATCCGCATGTTTCCGTGGAGATTGAACGCATATCTCCCGATCTGTCCGAGTATAATTTCGTCACGCTTCAGGGCTATCTGATTCAGGAGGAGGATTCAATCACGAAGAAGAAGATCCGCCGCATGTTCATTGACATGATTCGCGAGAAGAACCTGTCGAAGAATATCCTCTCGGCGCTCGGTCACGAGCCTACGGACTCCCTTGAATCGATTGCGACCGAAGAAGTCTCGAATATCTGGAAGCTCACCGGCGTTGCCGAGATAGTGGCGCTGAAGAATAAATGATTAATTAATATATTAATGATTGATGAATAAGCGATACCGGCGAACTGATAGGAGTTAATATGAGTCGGATAATGTCTGCAAAGAACAATAAACCCGCGGTTATTTCAAAAGACAAAGCCGTCCGAAAAGCGAAAGCGACCGCATTTGAGCTGTCGCCGGCGGCATACCCCGAAATTTCGCGGGAAACGGAGATGCCGCAGGAATCGCTTACCGACTTTAACCTCTCTCTTTTTCAGAAACTTATCGATTACAGATTCAATGACGAACTTATTCTGCGCAGGGCACTGACGCGGCTTGCCTACGCAAAAGAGAACAGTCTGCCCGAAAACGACTATATGGACGCATATGCCACGCTCGGCGATGCCGTCATCGACGTCGTTGTCATTGAAAGACTTGTTATCGTTAACAAAGACCACGACAAGGGCGTGATTACGACAAAGAAGACCGATCTGGTGAATATGACGCGGCTCAGAAACCTCGCTTCGGGGCTTGGTCTTCAGAATTATGTGCTGTGGGGAAAGGGCGAGAAACATCAGCATATCTGGACGTCGGGGCGTGTTCTTGCCGAATCGGTTGAAGCGATATGCGGCGCGATGTATCTCGACGGCGGCATTGACGCGGTCAGGGAATTCCTTGACAAGACGGGATTTTTCTGCCCGAAGAATATGCAGTAACCT
>JAFZMT010000011.1 GCA_017553245.1 Methanomicrobium sp. | reverse complement strand
CTTGGGGTTCATCTCTTCGGCAATGGTATCTACTCCTGCGGCGGTTTAAGATAATGCAAATTTAGCCTTAAAGTATATCAGCCATTGCATTCAGTCATTTTCACGCGGCTTTAAGATGATAAATCTGAATAGGGCTTTTTAGTATTTTACGAAAAAAAGAATATTGAAATCGGTGATTTTTGGAAATATTTTGATACCGGAGTCTCAGCTTTCGCCGCCGAGATCCAGCTTCTTCTTCAGCCAGCCGCCGTGGCGGAAGAAGAGATAGTTGGTCGTGCACATTGAAATCGCACCTAAAACGACCGCATACCAGATAAAGTTAATCGAAAAGCCGTTGATCATCAGATAATACGATGTCGAACACTGAATGATGAGCATACCGATGATTGCCGAATACATTCCGGGTCTTGTCGCGCCTGCGCCGTTCATGGCAAAACCGAGAGTCATCGCAATTGCAATCACCCAGTAGGAGAGCGGTATCACATGCATGAAGCTTATACCCACGTCAAGAGCTTCGCCGCCAAGACCGAAGATGACAAGTATGTCCGCGGCATTGACGAAGTAGAGTGCCGCTACCGTACATATGAAACCTACCGCGAGTGCGACGGCATATTTGACCGCATCCTTTGCGCGGTCCGGCTTTTTGGCACCGAGATTCTGACCGACCATGATGGCGATTGCCGTGCCGAAGCCCATCACTATGATGAGTCCCAGCATATCGAGTCGTATGCAGACACCGTATGCCGCAATCGTCGCCTCACCGTAGAAGGCAATAATCCACATCATGAGCATGAAGGAAGTGCTCCTTACACCCATCTGAAGTGCGCTGGGGATTGCGACAAAAACAACATCGGTCAGCAGTTTAGGCTCGAATTTGAAATGCACGGGCAGTCTTACGGGATTGGACTTATATGAAGGCAGGAGATAGATGAGACCCGCAAAGACAAGTATTCCGAATGCCCTCGAAAGTATTGTGGCATATGCCGAACCCGCTATTCCGAATGCGGGCAGACCGAAGAGTCCGTTGATAAGTGTCGGATTAAGGATGATATTGACGATGTTGATGGCTACCATCACATACATCGGAGTCTTTGAATCGCCGCTTGCCTGAAATGCGGTCACGATAATCATCAGCAGGACTATGGTAAAGATACCTTCGAGAAGCGGCGACAGGAACTTTGCGCCTTCGGCGGCAACCGCGGCATCCTTGCTCAAGATAAACAGAATATCCTCCGACCAGAACAGACCGATAAGCGCAATGATTACCGAGACTATTGCCGCCATCAGAAGAGAGTGCGCCAGAATTACGGGTATTCTGTCGAAGTTCTTTGAACCGTAGGCACGTGAGATGAAAGCCGCGGTTGCCGTCATGAGCCCTATGAAGACGGTCATGAGCACCATGATTATGGACATGCTCACCGAGCCTCCCGCTATCGATGTGTTTCCCAGATGCCCTATGAAGTACATGTCAACGATCTCGAGAACGCTCTGAAGGGCGTTGCTCAGGATAATCGGCATTGCCACTATGAGAAGGGCTTTGATAAGGCTGCCTTCGGTAATGAAATTGCCTTGATCTCCCTTTTCTTTGCCGGACGCGGGCTTCATCTCTTCGGTAATGTTATCCCCTCATGTTTTCGGCAGTAAAACCCTCTTGCGCGGCGATATTTGATTTAATGCCGCGTCTCAGGCATCCCGACTTATTTTATGAACTTTTAAATTCGGGATTACTGACGATACCTTAACTGTTTTTGATTTTATAGTATATCAGACATTACATTCAGCCATTTTCGCCGCTGTATTTTTGGCGCGTTGTCAGTCACTTTGTCCGTCACTTTGTCCGGCAATTTGCCCGCCGCTTTACCTGCGCCGTGTTTGACGCGTTGTCTGAGGATGAGTGCGCAATTTCCTAAAAAGCGGATGCCGATTAAAAGCCGGATGCCTGTAAAAAACGAATGTCAATAAAAGAGATTGGAATGATTGGATTTTTATTTGGGATTATCGGATTTATGGTATTATCCGTTTATCGGTTTTATCAGATATATTCGGTTTATTCGGCTGTGTAGTTGTCGAAGTACCCCTGAATCAGGACAATCGGAGTTCCTTTGTCGCCGCTGCCGGATGTCAGGTCACAGAGTGAGCCGATAAGGTCGGTGAGCTGGCGCGGGGTTGTTCCTTCCGAGACCATGTTGCCGACAAGGTCCTTGTCCTTGTTGCGTATGTATTCCTTGATTGCCGCTTTGAGTTCGTCGCCGCAGAGTTCCGCGAATTCGTTGTCGGCGAGATACTTGAGTTTTACCTCATTGGGCTGTCCGGAAAGTCCCGCGGTGTAAGCCGGCGATACTACGGGGTCGGCAAGTTCCCAGATCTTGCCGATAGGGTCTTTGAAAGCGCCGTCGCCGTAGATCATGACCTCGATGAGTTTGCCGGTCTTTGAGACGAGTTTCTTCTGAACGGCGTTGACGAACTCCTCGCAGTTCCTCGGGAAGAGCTTTACTTTATCTTCGGTTGCCTTGTTCGAGCCGAGCAGACCGTATTTCTCGTTGTAGCCGCTGCCGTTTACCGGCGATGTCAGAATCTCGTCAAGACCGCAGACAGCCTCGGCACCCGCGGCTTTCAGGAGTCTCTTTGTGCGTTCGCGGGTGTGGATATCGCAGGTGAGGATATTCTTTGCATACGGCAGAATTGCTCTGGCGTCGTTTGCGAAGATGACCTCGACCTCGGCGCCGCAGTCGCGGATTAAGTCAGAGTAGTACTGTACGTAATCAACGCCCGTGAACCTGTGGACATTTTTGCCGAAGAGCTCGCGGTAGCGCTCAAGCGTGAGAACGTCTTTGTAGGGGTCGATTCCTTTGGCATCCAGTGCATCCCAGGATATGAGGTGGTTGCCGACCTCGTCCGAAGGGTAACTGAGCATGAGGACGACTTTCTTTGCGCCTTTTGCAATGCCGCGAAGACAGATTGCAAAGCGGTTGCGGCTCAGAATCGGGAAAATTACACCGATGGTGCCTCCCTTGAGTTTTGCTTTTACGTCCGCGGCTATGTCGTCGACGGTTGCGTAGTTGTTCTGCGAGCGTGCCACGACAGCCTCGGTAACCGCAACGATATCGCGGTTTGCAAGCGTTATGTGCTCAACCTCCGCCGCTTTCAGCACGGACTGCGTTACAATCTCGGCGAGGTCGTCGCCGCTTCTGATAATGGGCGCACGTATTCCGCGTACGACCGTTCCAATCATTCTTTCCATGGATAAATACCCGTTATAGTTTATAGAGCGCATTATTCATAATTTTTTCATAAGGTACAAACGATATATTACGACCGTACCCGTCAGGACATCCGTTTTCGCACAGCAAATGCCTCAAAAATCCGAAAATGCAATCAACGAAAAAATTTTATTTAAACGACGAATATTTTTAAT
>JAFZMT010000115.1 GCA_017553245.1 Methanomicrobium sp. | reverse complement strand
CGGGAAGCATGGCGCTCTCGGTCTTGCCCGTGCCCGTCGGCGCTATACAGAGGGTGTGACTGCCGCGCATTATCGGCGGAATCGTCTGTTCCTGCGTATCGGAAAGCTCTGTGAAGTTCCTTTTCTTCAAAAGAGCCTTTATTCTGTCGTCAAGCGAGTCGGCGGCGCCCATCATCCCTCACCCCGTCTTGAGCCCTGAATGTCGGGGCGGTCTTTTAAACGATCACCGCTGCGCCTGCTTTTACGTACGTTGCGCACGTTATGCACATTGCGCACGGGAATCTTCTTCGTTTCACCCTCGTCCATGAGGTTTCCGAGTGTGTTTATGTATGTGCCGTCGCTTAGGAATACCTCGGCGTCGGAGGTTCTTATGCACCTTGACAGTGGTCCGAGTCGGCTCGATTTCAGTTCGCGAACGTCGATACCGCCTGCAAGCTCAAAGAATGCGGGCACAAAAAGGACATGGGTCTTTTCGATGTTTTCGGCGAAATTCCCGTCAGGCTCGGCATGGTTCGATTCGGGAACTTCGGATTCGTTATCGTTTGATTCGGCATCACCTGCCGTATCCGTATCATACGCGTAACCCTCTGAAAGAGCAAGAGCCGCCCTGCCGCGTGGTTTCTTCGCGTTTTTCGCCTTGCCGTCGCCTTTGCCGTTCTTAAAAGCCGCATCCGCGCCCGCAGCACCGCCCGCACCCTCATCCGAACCGGAATCCGCGGCTTCGATCTCAAAGAATCCGCCGTATTGCTCGATCTTCTTTATCTTTGACTGATACTCGTCGGCATCGAGGCTGCACAGGAGATATGCCGGCTGAGAACGAAGCGAGCATCCGACCTCGTCATACAGACAGACAACCGGATGCGCGTGACCGCAGACAATGAGTCTTCCGAGGAGGTCGCCCGATGGATATGTATGTCCGTGAATGTATCCGACGCCGTCTATGACCGCACCTTCTTTTTCGAGGAGTTCGCCGTCTTCCAGAAAACGCCCGATGCCGACATCGTGGTTGCCGGGCATGACCTTAAAGGGGACTTTCTCGCGAATCTTTGAGAAAATCTTCGGCATCTCGTTTATCTCCTGCCATGTCGTCACGGGGATGGAGTGCTTGACGTCGCCCAAAAGTACGAGCAGGTCGCAGTTCGAGTCGTCAATGCACTTTAAAAGCCTGTTAAGGCGCTCATCGCTGTTGCTCTGAATGTGAAGACCGTGGCGCGCCAGAAAAGTCTCCGCACCGAAATGCGTGTCGGCGACTACCAGAACACGCATGGTATTTACGACAATGAGCGCCGGTCCCTGCGGCATAAATTCAGGCATCATCTTCTGCTTTATCCCTCCTTCTTCGTTTTACATCCACTTTTACGGTTTTTTACAGAACCTGTATGCTCTTATTACAGTATCTTTATGTATCCGCCTTTGGGCAGATAGAGAGTGCCGTCTTCGACAAGACGGTTTACGCATTCCTCCGCAATCTCTCTTGAGATATTCCGCCCGGCGCAGACGGCGTAAAAGTCATCCCTGAGAATTCCTTTCTTCGTGCTGTTCTCCTCGATTATCGAAAGTATGAGTTCATCGGGGTTTTCGTCCGCATTTGAAGACGCGCCTTCAGTGCCGCCGCAGACACCCTCCGCATCTTCACCCGCACCGGCTCCTGCACCGGCACCTGCCGGATGCGGCTTTGCGCAGACCGCGATTACCGCGCTTTTTGCCAGCGCACATATCTCCGCCGCCGCACTCCTCTCATCCGCGGAAAGCCCGCCGGCATTCTTAAGAAGGGACTCCATTCTGTCCGCGGTCTCATCCGCGGTCTGCAAAACCCACCTCTCGCGGCTCTCCTTTGTTGACGGCGATACCGAATACGGATGAATTATGCAGTCGCAGCCCTCACTTCCCGCTGCCCGCTCTCCGATAAGCGCCGCTCTGCCCCTTGCGGATTTCGTGCCAAGCCCCGTGACAACGCCACCGACGCTCACAAACGAAGGTACCTCCATGCCCGAGATAACGCGGGCGCAGTCTGCCCTGTCGTGTCCGAAATTCAGCAGAAAAACGCCTGTGGGGTCTGAGATGCGTGCTGAAAGAACAATCCCGCGATTATTCCGTTTTATGCCGGTCAACACCCCGCAGACGACTATTTCCTTGGGAATCGCGGCTAGGCACCCCGCGACATCACGCGTGGCGGGGGCATTGACAGAGGGGACGGATGCGGAGGGGATGGAGACGGAGGGGATGGAGACGGAGGGAGAGGGGGCGGCAAAGGAATCGGTTGAGAGTGCAGCCCCGCCGCGGACATTGCCGGAAACCGTGTCATGCCGCGTATCATGCCGCATAAATCTCCCGCGGACTCAGAATTCGCCTGCAAAATAACAGAGTGACATTCCCGATACCTCAGACACAACCGACACCTCCGATACTCAAATGTACTCCTTTGATTACTGAATATTTCTTGAAAATCCTATAAATTATTATTTAAGATTAACATTGACGGTTTCCTGAAAGATTTCCTAAATAATTTAGGAGAATCGAGAGACGGCGGCATACGGGAAAATCCCTTACAGTCTTTCTTTAACCTATTACCCGACAATCGTTGCCTGTCCG
>JAFZMT010000114.1 GCA_017553245.1 Methanomicrobium sp. | reverse complement strand
TCTGCATTTAACTTAATCACTTTCATGAAATGCCGCAGTCTGAGACCGTTTACAAGAAGAACAAGCCCGATGACAAAGACAATCGCCGATAATGTGAGTATCATGAAATAGACAAGCGAGTACGGAATATAAACCGTGCATATCACGAACGCAAGCGAAATAACGCCGATAATAAGACGGCTTACGAAACCTTCGGGAACGGCTTTGCGCCCTTTCCCGACGCGAATCAGGAGGGAAATCGCGCTTGCAAACATCCAGACCATAAGAATAACCGTAAGTATCCGCATCCATGTCATAAGATCGAGATCCATGGCCCAAATACCGATTGCCGTGATAACGACACCCCACGGAATCTCGCCCCTTTTCACCTGATTAATGCCGTTTTCCACATTTTCGGGTTTTCTCTTAATGAGATTCCAGATGCCGTCGGCTGTTACCAGAATACCGAAACCCGCAATAATCAACGGAAGTCCTATATTAAATACCCCTGAGAAAGTCGCAATCGGGTCGCCAAAGATATACATGCCGAGAAGAATCATGAATATGCCGGCAATCACCTGAAAATGCCAGGACTGCTTCTGATCTTTCAGGGTTTCCTCTATGTCTTTCTTCTCCTTCATATTCAGAGTTGAGAACAGCGTCACGAAGGTATCGCCGATCATAAGAAGCAGCGGGGCATCGTCGACCAGATGCAAAATCGGATGCTTTTTCGGGTCGTATCTGTCCAGATGCACCTTCCACTGATCCTTTGTCTCGTGGACGTGATACTGACCCTTCCTGTAACTGCATATCGTCCCGGGTGTGGGTACATTAATCGCGGACATCTCCCAATCTTCGCCGAGCGGCTCGGTAACCTCGGATTTGTCCACGCTAACCTCCCATACGCCCTTACTCAGCGGTTCCAGAAAATCTTCAAGTTTTGACATGATTCAACTCCGTATATGATGTCCCTATATGATGTTTCCGTTCAGATGCCCCTGCTTCCTGTTTCATTCGCCCATTGTATTGAGGAAATTGAGCAGATCGGCAATCTCGGGGCGGATATTCACCTGATCGTGCAGAACATCGGGGGTCTCAAGCGAGAACTCGTAGGACTCCACATTCGAGGTCTCAATCATGAGGTAATACTTGCGGTTTGCAAGCTCGACCTTCTTAAGCATCGGATTGTCGGGCAGGACTTCGCCGCCCGTGATGACATCGCCGGTTGACGAGTCGACCAGAACCCAGTTCATCCTCACGTAAGCGAGGTTACCCTTGGGAACGAGGGTGACCTTGATTCTCCACAGGTCGTAGGGAACGCCGAATATCTCCGAGAATCCCGATTTGGAATCTTTCAAAACCGCAAACTGCGTGGTGAGGTTCTTTCCCCAGATTGTGTCCTGGAAGAGATCGGATGAGGCATAGCCCGTGCTTCTTATATAGTATGTGTTATCGTCGACAGGCTCCATATCACCCGTGGAAGTCTTCATTCCCGTCGGGAAACTGATTCTCGGGTATCCTTTCGCGCCCTGCGCGTAGATTGAGTTGAGATCATTGTTAAGCCGTATTGTCTTGACGCCGACCACCGGATGGAAATCATAGATATAGTGTGTCTTGGGCTGGCAGCAGCTGCCGTCAGTGCACGTATCGTAGACATACGCCGTCACATTCCCCGAGGTAGAGTTATCCGAAGGTGCGGGTGCCATCATCTTCGGCAGATTGACGACTGCCGCTATGCCCATGACGATTATGATTGCGGCAATAAAAGTTAACCAGTCGGCTCTTTTCACATGAATTTATCTGTTATTCTTACAAATAAAGATTCTTTTTTTGGCTATCCAGCAATTATGCCGATATGCATTGCCGTTATGCACGGCATAACGAAAACATGTTCATGCGTTTTAAAGTGTGAATCAAAAATTTTGGAAATATTATTTCCTTTTGTACCTGTGACTGAAATTTTTATGAAACGATAGAGTTGTCCAATGAATAAATTTGATATAGTTCCAGAAAAAAGATATCTTTGTGGTACCATGACTCTCGATGAAGTCAACACATGGATCATCTTTTACCTTCTGTCGTTTGTAGTCCTGCTCCTGACTCTGTTCTTTACGACACAGGGCATTCTCCTCGGAATAGGGCTTATTATGATAATCCTCGTCATCGGCGTCAATTTCTACCTTATCTGGAATGAGCTCAAGAAGGCGGGCGAGAAGAAGGAACTGATGAGACGCCTCTCAAAGCGTCAGGAAGCGGTGTCCGATGACGGTAAGCCGTTGGACGAGCTCCTTGCAAAAACATAAGACCGTCGGGTCTAATCATTATAAAATACTCTTTTGAGGAAATATTATTCAATCCTGTCATTGTATTTTTCAAAATCAGTTACCGAAATATTCACCGGCATTATCACAGGCATTTCACCGGCATCTTTACGGATATCATTGCCTGCATCTTTACGGGTGTCTTTACGGGTTCGTTACCGGGCACTTTAAAGGTATATTTACGGCATTTCTGCGTGCCTGCGGCTGTCAAGCCCAATAAAAGCCCAAGAATACAGATTGCCAAAAAGAAGAGTTGTAAAAACGGATGCCGTAAAAAGTGAGGGATAAATTCAATAATATTCAATTATTTTCGGTTATATCTAGCTGAGTGCCGTTGCAAACTCTTCGGCAAGGTTGTTCATGACAATCTTCATCTGATCGATTCTGACCTTAAGTTCGGTAACCTCGCCCTGCATATCCAGAGGCACCATGTTCGTATTTATTCCCGAAAGCCTGTATTCCGCGGAATAAAGGTTGTTCCTTGCCGAGACGAGCGCATCGTCGGCATTTCTGATTGAGACCTCCCAGTTGGTCGAATCATACATCGCCGCGTAATACTCCGCATTATTGTTCTGCTCAAGGACATTTGTCAGATCCATCATCGCCGCTATCATGTCGATATAGGTGCAGTCGATGGTACGCATCGTGTATATCGTATAGCTCTCATACTCCGAGGTCGGGGACTTTGCCGAGAGAATATCGAAGATATTCTTGAAATCGGTCTCGGATGCCAGAAGCTGAGAGCGGATATTGCCCGGGTGCTCCGCATTCCAGTTGATGGAGAACAGTCTGTCCTCGGCAAGAGCGTTGAGCGCTTTAAGCTCCGGAATCGTGGCGTCTTTTGCCTGCGTCGTCGAAGACTGGGTGCAGCCTGCCGAGAGCAGCGCCGCCGACAGAACGCCGAGACACAAAAGAGCCGTCAGAACATTTGTCAGGTTACCTTTCATTAAAACTCCGTTGAACCGCGGTCTGAATAACAGCCGTTTATACTTAAGATATCTTATGAAACTGTCAATATATTAATTTTGCAGATTCTGACAAAGTTTAGGGAGCGTTATTCAACGGTCTCGATTGTTATCCTGATCTTCTCGCCCTGTCTGAACCCGTGACCTTTCGGAACGTCGATATTGAACCAGAGAGCCAGCGGATTACCCTGTGACTGCGACGGCGAATCCTGATGCGTGCTCTGATTCATTAAACAGTCCTTGTTCTCGTCGATATTGGCAATGAACTCTATGCTTGATACAAATTCTATCTTCTCAGACATACCGGTAAAATCGGTCAGATTCCTATATTTAACTTACGAAACGTCGCCGAAATTTTGTAAAAGCACTCCGAAAGACATTGCAGAAATGCCGTAAAATACGATAAATGCATTGCAAAAATGCCGTGAAAATGCCGTGAAAATGCCGTAAAAAAGGAGTTTAAATTTGAAATATATTGACGGAAAGCCGACCGCGACTTATGCGACGCGGGGCGTGACCTTCCATGTGGTGCTGTTT
>JAFZMT010000113.1 GCA_017553245.1 Methanomicrobium sp. | reverse complement strand
TCTTCCTTGCGGCGATAACGCAGGGCTGCCTTGCGATGACGACTTTAACGCCCTTTCTGTCCTTCGCTTTTGTAAATGTCTGAAGGAGCAGAAGGAGGTCATAGGGATCGACGGTCTCGACGAAGGTCGCACCGCAGGCACGGCAGATGGCTTCGAGGGAGATTGCCGGCGAAATCTCGCCCTTTGCCGTGATTCCCGTGTTCGGGTTGGGCTGATGTCCGGTCATTGCCGTAATTCTGTTGTCGAGGATTACCACGGTCTGGTTGGCTCCGTTGTAAACGGCGTTGATAAGCCCCGGGATTCCCGTGTGCAGGAAGGTGGAGTCTCCGATTGTGCTGACGATCTGTGTTTTCTGTGTCGCATCCGTATGGGAGATGCCGCTGCCGATTGTAATCGATGCGCCCATACATATGGTCGTATCGACGGTTCCGAGCTGAATGCCCAGAGTGTAGCAGCCGATATCCGAGGGGAAGACAGCATCTTTCCCGAATACCTTCTTCATCGCGTAGAAGACCGCACGGTGTCCGCAGCCTGCGCAGAGAATCGGCGGTCTGGGCGGAAGGTCGGCGACGGGAGCGACGGGGGCAAAGGAATGCCTGCTCTTTATGCCCGCTTTTTTAAATGCGGCGCTGACGGTTTCGAGGTTGAGCTCGCCTTCGTAGGGGACGCAGCCGTTCTTCTTTCCGAAGACTTCGGTTGCGCCCGCGACCTGCCTGACCTCTTCCTCTATGACGGGCGCAAGTTCTTCGACGACGAGGACTTTCTCATGCTTTCCGACAAAAGAGGCGAGCCATTTCGGGTCAATCGGGTATGCGCCTATCTTTGCAAACGAGACATCATCGGGAAGTATTTCTTTTACGTATTCCGCGGCGATGCCGCCTGCGATAACCGCGGTCTTACTTCCTTTCTTTATTTCCGCAAAGTTCAGACCGAGCTTTACGAGGCGCTTTGCCAGGCCGTCCTGTTTCTCAGTGAGTTTTTTGTGAAGAATGCGGGTGTGCGCCGGAATTACGACATACTGTCGCGGGTCTTTCGCGAAGTTGCCCGTTCTGTGTTCGGTTCCGAAGCCGCCCTTGCCGATTTCGTTTAACTCGACATTGCTCTTGGAATGGCAGATTCTTGTAGTCGGGCGGAACAGGACGGGAATCCCGAACTCCTCGGATAAGGGATATGCGGTGAGGATCATGTCATGCGCTTCCTGCACGTTCGCGGGGTCCAGACAGAAGATGCCGGCGAACTTCGCATATATCCTTGAATCCTGTTCGTTCTGTGAGCTGTGCGCATACGGGTCGTCTGCCGAAAGTATGACAAATCCGCCTTTGACACCCGTATATCCGCTGGTCATGAGCGGATCGGCGGCGACGTTAAGCCCGACATGTTTGGTGGTAAAGAGTGAGCGGACACCCGTCCATGCCGCTCCGAGGGCGTTCTCAAACGCCACTTTCTCGTTTACCGACCATTCAACGTAAAAATCACGCAGTTTTTGCGCCCGAAGCGTGTCAATGACCTCGGATGAAGGTGTTCCCGGATATCCGCTTGCAAAGTCGAGGTTTGCCTCACAGCAGGCATGTGCGATAGCCTCGTTTCCAAGCATGTATCTTGTAACCGTTGTAACCATAATCAGTCAATATTTGTATGTATATTGCCTTTAATCTGTCTGAATGTATTGTAATGCGGCATTTTTGTCGGCACCCGCGTTTGTACCCAAACTTTATATCCTTATATTATACCTGCGCTTTACACTCCCGCTTTATTCGCTTTCATTTGCGTATCATACATCTTTTTCAGAGCGTGAATCAAATATTACGATAATGGCGGCGGATAAGAAGTCCAAAAGTAAGGGCAATATGCAAAAGCAAAAAGAGAGCGGCTCGGGCAATGCGGTCGGGAAAGGCACGGACGGTGCAGCGGGCGCGACAGGCGCTTATGACCCGCACGCAAAGCGCGGTTTTGTTCTGACGCGAAAGCATGAGACGATTCTGACAGCCGCGTTTCTGATAATTCTGGCGCTTTATTTCGTTACGGCATTCATTGCATACCCGATGATGCCGGATATAATGCCGACTCACTGGGGGATGAACGGCGAGGTCAATTCATATGCGGACAAGACCCTCGGCGTCTTCGGGGTGCCGGTTACGATGGTCTTCGTTGTCGGTTTAATCTATTATCTGAAGAGATATGATCATCGCCGCAGACATAAGAGCCGTCTTGAGCTTGAGAGATATGACGCGGGAACGGCGGGGCTTGTTCTTCTGATTACGCTATATATGTATGTTATCTATGTCTATACTCTGTTGTATGCGCTCGGAATGTATCAAAACATGACATATCTCATATTTGCGCTGATGATTCCGCTGTTTGCGGGGATGTTCTGGTTCTTCAATCAGATGGATGTCGTAAAACTGGGGCGGAAACCCTGAATCCTGTTTCAAACCACGCGAATGAGCGGATTCATCGGATAAGTATCGCCGTTTAACTTATCCGTTCAATGAGGATATATGAAGTGTCATATGCCTCTCTCTTTAAGTTATACCGATTCTCCCCGGGTATTTGATTCATTTATATGCCGCACGGTCGTTTTATTGTATAGAGTGTCGCGAAGGGCAGACAACCGACAGAAAGCAGGTCAAACCACGCTGTGATAAACAAAAAATCCGACCTTTCGCAAACATGACAACTCGTCAAAAGATAACTTACTGAAAAGTAAGGATAACCCCAATCACTCAGGGTAATCCGACCATACAAACATAAGCATTGAAACCATCAAACACCATCATAACCATACAAACCATCCACCACCATCAAAACCATACAAATGCATTCAAAGAAAAGCCAACCCCTAAGAAAATGCAGTCATTAAACCTGAAAACTCAAATTCAAAGACTTTGCAAACCATAAACCAAAACCGTAAAACTAAACCCAAGACCTGAAAACCACGAATTAAAACCTAAGACCTGAAAACCACAGATAACACTAATCACACTAATCCGAAAACCTCCGAAATTAAAACCTCATAAACCGAATACCTCCAAACATAATACCTCAAGACATAAAATCCACAAAACCCAAAAAAACCCCAAACAAATTGATACGGATAAGTCATCTTTCCATCCAAACGCTGTGCGATAAGCACAAAAAAGCAAAACCCTCCGAAAAATATCACGGATAATCCGATGGCAAAACCCGCGGATTATCTCTTATTTTGCTTTTCATTTCTTTCAGATTTTGTAAAGTAATTCTTTTGCGGCTAATATTTTGTGACTTCACATTTTCATCCTCTGCCGCCTGCGGCATAAAATATATAATCTCACGGATTGACAATATATGGCATGTGCGGAGCACCTAATCAGGCATCGGCAAGAGTCTCTGAGCGGTCGCTGTCCGTACTCGCAGAATCATTCAACGTATTTAACGCATTTAACGTATTTTTCTTCAGCTTCGGCTATTATCGCTATTTCTGGTATCGTCAGTAAGTAATAACTGCGCCGGAAATAAGCAATCAGAATAATCCCTAATGGAAATTTTACTGTTTTTCGGTGCAGCAATAGCTATCCGCAGATATCGAAAGTTGCGAAAATGCGACGTCCGAAGAAAAATCACCTGAAAATAACCCGAAATTACCGAAAAACCAACCGAAAAACTACCAAAAGAAGTAAAATAACGTAAAAGGATTAAAAATGAGAGGAAAAGAGATACGACTTGAAAGAATCATGAAGAGAGATACGGGAACGACAGTCATAGTGCCGATGGATCACGGAGTCACTTCGGGACCCATACCCGGGCT
>JAFZMT010000112.1 GCA_017553245.1 Methanomicrobium sp. | reverse complement strand
TGGTATTATCGATAAGGTATCATCATAAAACTGGTGAAGGTCATGTTTGAATCACTGCTGGAAAAACTGCGCGAAAAGAACGGAGGCTCGATTCCGTTTGAAAACACGGCGGGTGAAATTCAGCAGAAACTCAAAGAAATCGAAGAAAACAAAAAGATCGGCGCCGACCTTCTCTTCATGATCACTTACATGGCATCCATCACGCATGCCAACGTATCCAGACCGGAAATTTTCGCATATACCTCCGAAAGGCGCGAATATATCCCGACAAAATACATGAAACGCGTGGAATGCTTTGTCAAGCGCTGGAATTACAGCTACGCGGAATCCTTAAGAATGGTCGCCGACCGCGTCAGAAACCCCCTTGTGGAGAGTCTTCTGAACCGTTTCGGTAACTCCATCGAGGCGGGTATTCCCGATGATGAGTTCCTTACCGAAGAGCTTGAGACCGTGCGTAACGTCTACCGCAACAACTTCGAGCAGGGTATCGAGATGCTCAAGAAATGGAGCGATGCATATATCGCTCTCATGCTCTCCGCGACCATCGTAAGTATCATCATAATGGTATCGGTCGCCATCTATGCGCCTAACGATCTCGACTCGACACTTAACTCATCGTATATGCTTGCCGCGGGTGTATCGGCATTCGGTATCTTCTCGATGTATCGCTCAATCCCCGAAGACAAAAAATGCCACGATCTCCCGGGCGGCGGCACGTACGAACAGAAACTCGTCCGCAGACTTGAAAGGATAATCCTGCCCATAGCACTTATTTCGTCCCTGATTCTCTTCTTCGTCGGCGTCAACTTCGGACTTATCTGTATAATGTTCGGAATCCTGCTGGCGCCGCTTGCGATATTCGGCTGGAGAGACGATGCCAACATTATCGTGCGCGACGAAGACTTCACGGTTTTCATACGCGGTTTAGGCTCGATTATGGGCGGTATGGGAATGACGGTCACGCCTGCGCTCGCAAAGGTCGACCGCAAATCCCTTCACGTCCTCGGAGATTATATAGATGCGGTATACTCCAAGATGAACATAGGTCTTGACGAGACCATTGTCTGGCATAAATTCGTTATGGATACCGGAAGCAACCTCATCTACAAGTACTTAAGTATTTTCAAGGATTCCATTGAACTCGGTGCGGGTCCTACCGAAGTATCGCATATCGTAAGCACATCAATGCTTGAACAGACCCTGCTCAGGCAGAAACGCGAGATGATTGGTATGGGTTTCATAGTTCTGCTTATCCCGATGCATGTGGCAATGGTCGGAATCTTTGCCTTCCTCTTCCACATCCTTCTTACAATGTCGCGTGCCATCAAGGAAGTCATGAATACATTCCAGGAGACGGCCGCGGCTTTAAGTTCGAGTTCGGGCTCGGTAGGCGGCTCAATGGTCGGCTCTATCAACATCTTCGTCAACTTCCCCGAGGACAAGATGATAATGTTCCTCATTCTAAGCATTCTTATTGTTACAATTGCAAATGCAATAGCAGGTAAAATAGTAAAAGGCGGAGATCGGTATATGTATTACGTATTCGGAAGTCTTTTATTTATATTATCAGGGTTAATATACATTATAACACCCGCGCTTGTCGCAATGCTCTTCGCGATACCGGGATTTGAATCGATATAATATACTGAAACCGATACCGTAACCGAAATCGGGATATCCGGAGGAATTCATGGTCTCAATAGATGACGACGCAAAACGACGCTACATAATGATGGCAGGAATCATCGTTATAGGCACGATTATCACATTTGTTGAGCTCCCGCCGATTTTAGTCATATTTGTAACGATAGGCGCCGGCGTTTTCCTTCTTTTCGCGCTTAAGATGATCACGGTCAGCGAACTGAAAGAGGATCTCGGTTCGCTCAAAGAAGCGCTTAAAAAACCCTCATCGCTTAAGTCCCTTATACGCGGAAGCGACAGCGAAGGGTCATCCAAAGACAAGGGCGCATCCAAGTCCGCAGGCAAAGATCAGAAAGAAGGGAAAGAGGGCGGTTCTTTCCTCTCCAACCTGATGGCAAAACTCAATCAGCCCATCAGTCTCAAACGGGACGCCGGCGCAAGCGGTGGCAGTGCCGACGGCGGTTCCAAGAAATCGGGATTCGGGGGTCTCTTCGCCGGCAAAAAAGAGAAAGAGGAGAAGACTCAGCAGATAGACTCCATGCTTGACAAAGCCGTCAGCGGAGATATCTCGGATGACGAATTCGGGGACCTGGACGGCATTAATCCAGAAGGTGATGACGCTGAGGAAGGCGGAGACGGCGGCTCGGGCGCCGGCGGCGAAGACGACGAGTTCGGCGACTTCGAGAATATGCACTTCGGTCTTGAAGGCGAGGAAGAACCCGAACCTCCCGCGGATACGGGCGCGGCAGCCGCCGGCGGCGGAGGAGGGGGCGGTCCAGCCAACTTCGAAGAGGAGATACCCGACTCCGCTATTGCCGATATCCTCGCCGCAAACGGAATAGACCTCGATCTCGAGGATGAGGGCGAGGTTGAGACCGTAAGTGACACGGACTCCGGGGCTGACGGCGCTGACACGGGCGATACCGCGGATGCTGCCGCAACCGACGACGCCGGCGCGGATGCCGCAGGCGAATCTCTTCCGTCCTCGGGTATCGACATGGAAAGCATGGAGGGTCTGGAGACTCTTGACGACGATACCGGAGGTCTTGACCTCGATTCCGGAGACGATTTCGGCGAACTCGAAGAGATGGATATCGACGAACTCGACGACGAAGCCATAGATCTCGGTGACGAAGTCGTTGAGGAAGAACCTGAACCCGAGCCCGAGCCGGAACCCGAACCGGAGCCGCAGCCCGAACCCGAAGAAGACATGTTTGCGCCGCCGAAGGAGTGGTCGCAGACAAAGCCCGGAGAAATGCCCGGTGGTCAGGAAGGACTCTTCGAGCAGCCGGTATCATTCGGTATGGGCGGCGGCGACGAGGACGACCTCTTCGCCATGCTTAAATCGGATACCAAGAAAGCGGTATCCGTACAGGAAGTCAGTCTGGTTCGCGACTTAAAAGACGCACATATCGAGACCGAAAATCTGGTTGAGGAACTTCAGGACGTATATAACGAACTCGGTCTGATTATCGGCATCAAACCCGAAAAACCCGAAGTCGTGGAAGAAGCCGAACCGGAAAAGGAAGAGTCGGAGCAGTCACAGACTGAAGAAGATATAAATCAGTAAACCCAATAATATAATAACGTGTGAGTTTCTCGGAGAACTGAGGTCATGACACAGGTACCGGTAAAAGTTGAGAAGGACGGAAAATGGGTCTCTCTGAAAATTGACGTCGATGAAGAGAGGATTCAGGTACCCGCACCTGTCTCGTCCGAAATAAAGATCAAGGCAATCGATGATCTTGAGGAGAAGAAGAGCGTGCTTCTCATCAAGACCAAAAAAGGCGATGTTTTAAAGTTAGCTTCGATTCCGAAAGCTCTCCAGCTCTTAAAACGAATCATCACAATGGGCTGTACGGCATACCGCCTTACGGCATACTTCATGTCCCCCGCGGTTCGCGGCGGCGTCATGGTCAAGGAAGCGAGATGGGAGAAGGGTGCGATTGCGGTACTTAAGACGGGTATCTGGTTCGTAAGCAAGGACAATCAGGTCTGTATCCCGCTCGACGATGTATCCGGCATTCAGATCACAAAGCGTGAAGTTCAGGGCAAAGACAATGATGTCGTTCAGATAGACCACATCGAGAACAGCGAAGTTGTAACAAGTTTTGTACTGTGCCCGCTCACGACACTTCAGATTCTGTTCAATTACTTAAAGGATGCAACCAAAGATCTCGATGTCTCATCGGGTGAGCTTGACGGCATCTCCGCTCAGGTGGCAATGCTTGTCTACAGCGGCATGGACACGCACTCAATCGAGAACATGATCAATATCTCCAACAAGCAGATTGAAGCAATCTATGACAAACTCATTGAAAAGAAGCTTGTCGAGGTCGTCACCGTAAGACGCGAGGTCAAACTCACGACCAAAGGTGTCAGATTCGTGAACGAATCCGTTAAGACATAAGAATAGTTCAATAATTATAACTCAATAATTATAACTCAGCAATTATTCTTTGAACTTTTTTCAGATTTTTTTACCCTGTCTGTTTTGCTCACAATCACCAAAACTGTCCTGCTCAAGATCACCTGACTGTTTTCAAAAATATTTCCATTATATTATATAATTCCCAGATTAATTGAGTGTCACACCGAGTGCATGGCGATCACAAACAGCGCATATTTACGGCATTTTTACATTTAACCAGAAAATCAGACCGTATTCATAATCTGCGCCTTTGACCGATCAGCAGGTCTTTTTCATATATCTCCCATGAAAAACATTGCCGCATACATAAGTTTAGTAAATAAGTAACTACAGATTTTTAGAAAAAATACCGGTTATGGAAGTAATCTGAAATTTATTTCCGTACAAAATGATCCGTATTCGATAACCTTAATAAGATTAATACAAGAATTAGTAGTGATTATCAATGGGAAGAATCCTTGTTGTAGATGATACGATGTTCATGAGAACTTTGTTGAAAAACATTCTGTTCTCAGGCTCTCACGACATTGTAGGTGAGGCGGAAGACGGCGAAGATGCCGTTGCAAAGTACAAGGCACTCAAGCCGGACCTCGTAACAATGGATGTCGTAATGCCGAAAATGAACGGTATTGAAGCATTGAAAGCCATAACAACCCTGGATCCGAATGCCAAGGTAGTTATGTGTACTGCAGTGGGCCAGGAACAAATGGTCAAACTTGCAATTAAGACGGGAGCCAAAGGATACATAGTCAAACCGTTCCAGGCTCCGAAGGTATTGGAAGAAGTAAACAACATTTTAAGTTCATAATCATGATCCGAGTTCTGATAGTAGACGATTCCGTATTTATGCGGACGGTGCTCACCGATATAATGGGAGGCGACGACTCAATCGAGATTGTCGGCTCCGCTGAAGACGGAGTTATCGCTCTGCAAAAAATCGATGAATTGTCTCCTGATGTAGTCACTCTCGACATTCAGATGCCGAATATGGACGGCATTCAGATGCTGGAACAGATGAAGATGCGCACGTATGAGAATCGTCCGAGAATACTCATGCTGAGTACACTTACATCTAAAGATGCAGATCTTACAAAGCGTGCATTGGATTTAGGTGCAGACGACTTCATGCTTAAACCCCATAATCTCGGTAAAATTAGGGGTATTGAATCAGAACTTATCACAAAAGTAAAGCATCTCGTTACCATTCCGTCCGTCCAGAAACAG
This sequence comes from Methanomicrobium sp., assembly GCA_017553245.1. Taxonomy (GTDB): domain Archaea; phylum Halobacteriota; class Methanomicrobia; order Methanomicrobiales; family Methanomicrobiaceae; genus Methanomicrobium. The sequence goes on along the minus strand of JAFZMT010000112.1, from coordinate 10,463 downwards.
GCAAAGACCGAAACCGAGAGTAAACCGGCAGAAAACATAGTCCTTATTGGCTCATCCGCCGGAGGTCCGCCCATGCTTGATTCGGTGGTATCGGCATTAGACCCCGATATCAATGCCGCAATCATGATAACACAGCACATGCCGGCAGGTTTCACCGCATCGCTTGCGCAGAGACTTGACAGAATCTCGCAGCTCCCCGTTAAAGAAACGGAGAACGGAGATATCCTCGAAAACGGCAAAGTCTATGTCTCAAAGGGAGGTTTCCACACCGTCATCTCCGCAACCATAGACAGCTCCGGAAAAATCGGCGGCAAGATTACGCATTCCAAATCGCCACCCGTGCATGCCGTAAGACCTGCAATTGACAAAACGTTCAATTCGGCGGCAAAAGTCTTCAAGACCCGTGCCGTCGCCACCGTGCTGAGCGGAATGGGCAGCGACTGCGGAGAGGGAATGGAATCCGTAAAGAACGCCGGCGGCAAGACAATTGTCGTCAAGGAAGAGGATGCCCTGGTATACGGTATGGCACGTTCCGCACTCTCGCACAACTGCGTCGACAAAGTGCTCCCGCTGAAGGCAATACCGCGGGAAATAATGAAAACAGTCTCAGAAATGGGGTAATAATAAATGTCTGATGAGGAATCCTACAGAAAACTCTTTGTGGCTGAATCCGTGGAGAACCACGAGAATATCGTCAACAATATTCTGGTTCTCGAAGAAGGTTCGGATGACGCCGCCATAGATGAAATATTCCGATCCGCTCACACTCTCAAAGGGATGTCGGCTTCGATGGGATACATGGAGATGGAAAGGCTTTGCCATAAAATGGAAGATGTTTTCCATTCCATCAGAAGCGGAGCCATTGAAATATCTCCGGAACTGACAGATCTTCTTCTCGCCTGCACCGACAGGATAGAGGAGATGATAGACGATATCGAAGGCGGAGGTGACAGTTCAGGTATCGAGTCCGAAGATCTCATCTCAAAGCTCAAGGAGATAGAAGCGGCGGCCAACGGCGAGGTAAAAGCCGAGAGCAAACCCGCGGAGAAGGCACCCGAACCCGTGCAGGCTGTCCCCGATATTCCCGAGGAAACCGGAGATACCGTAGTCTCCGCAGGCACCGAAGAAGTCGCGGCAGAACCTTCAACTGCAGACTCCTCATCGACCGAAAGTACAGCCGACGGCGCAAAGCCCGCATCGATTCCGGGAACCCAGCAGTATAAGATAACCGCAAAGGTTGCCGACGAATGCACGATGAAAGACGTCCGTGCAATGATCGTCCTTCAGAATCTCGAAGATGTCGGAAAAATCATCTCAAGCAAACCAACGGCACAGGAGATTGACGACGGCATCTTTGAATCGGTGCTTGAAGTGACCATAGAAAGCGATTCGGGCGAGGACGCACTCAAGAGTGCCGCCTCGGTAACCGATATCGCCGAAGTCACGGTTGTGCCAATCGGCGGCGGCAACAGTTCTTCACCAATCTACACAATCAAACTTAAAATTGCCTCGGACTGCTCAATGAAGGATGTAAGAGCAATGCTGGTCTTACAGAACCTTGAGAAGTGCGGCAGCATCCTCTCATCCAATCCCAACAGAGAGCAGATCGACAACGGCGAGATAACGGACACACTCGAAGTTGTCATCTCTTCGGACAAGACCGAAGAGGAACTGAGAAAGGCATCCTCAATATCGGACATTACCGAAGTCGTAATCACCGCATCGGCGGCAGGTGCGGCTTCACCGACCCCGTCACCCGCTTCCGCACCAAAACAGGAAGCACCCGCAAAGGAAACGCCGGCTGCACCCGCACCTGCGGCAGCGGAGGCAAAACCCCAAACTGCTGAGACAGCTTCGGAAGCTCAGCCCGCAAAAGCCGCAGGCGACGATTCCAAAGCCAAAAAGGAGAAAGCCGCGGCACCTCAGGCTGCCGACAAGAAGAAAGAATTCAAGAACATCCGTGTCGATATCACACGCCTCGACCAGATGATGAACCTTGTCGAAGATCTTGTAATCAACGGCGGCAGACTCAAGCAGATAGCCAAAGAGCATCAGATTAAGGACATGGACGAAGCCCTTAACATGGTCAGCCGTTCCATCTCCGACCTTCAGAATCTGATGATGTATATCAGGATGATTCCTCTGAGTCAGATCTTCAACCGTTTCCCCCGTGTTGTCAGAGATGTGGCTCACCACGACGGCAAAGAGGTTGATTTCATCATGACCGGCGGCGAGACCGAACTTGACCGCAGTGTCATCGATAACCTCGGCGACCCGCTCCTTCACCTGATAAGAAACGGTGTCAACCACGGTCTTGAGACCCCCGACGTAAGAATCGCGGCGGGCAAAGATCCCAAAGGTATCCTTAAGCTCTCGGCAAGACGCGAACAGGGCAATGTAATCATAGAACTTACCGATGACGGCGCGGGAATCAACCGCCAGAAGGTATTGAACACTGCCATAAAACGCGGTCTCATCTCCAAAGAGGATGCCGCAAACTATCCCGACGAGGACATTCCCAACTTCCTCTTCCAGCCGGGATTCTCGACCGCCGAAGTCATTACCGATATCAGCGGCAGAGGCGTCGGACTGGATGTGGTTAAGAGCGCAATCGAATCTCTCAAAGGTTCGATTAAAGTCGAGACCAAAGAAGGCGAAGGCACATCGTTTATACTCACGCTTCCGCCGACAATGGCAATCATCGAAGTAATGATGGTCAGAATCAATGACAAGAGATGCGCAATCCCCATTAACACAGTCGTTGAGATAGCGAACGTCAACTTCAACAAGATCACCCACATCGGTAAGAGTGAGGCAATTCTGCTCAGGGATGAAGTTTTGCAGATAAACAGACTTGATCAGATGTTCGGACCCGTAAAGGAAGATGGTATAGTCGTAATCGTTCAGTATAAAGGAACAAAATGCTGCATACCCGTTGACATTGTAGAAGGTCAGCAGGAAGTTGTGGTTAAGCCGGTAAGCAACATTATCGGCAACTGCCCCGGTGTCGGCGGTGTAACAATCCCCGGTGACGGAGATGTCCTTCCGATTCTGGATGTAAATACGATGATCTTAAACTGATGATAAATAATCCGGAGAATCAAGAAAATGGAATTAAATGCTAAACAACTCGACGCAATGAGGGAACTCGGAAATATCGGCGCGTCACACGCGGCAACTTCCCTGTCAACCATGCTCATGTGTCAGATAGATATGACAGTACCCGAAGCAATGGTCGTCGATATCGCGGATATCGGCGATTACTTCGGAGATGAGATCTCGGCACTGGTTGTCTTTGAGATTAACGGAGAGATTAACCCGGGAGGATATGTGGTTCTGCACATGCCTCAGGCATCGGCAATAAGGCTCACAAATACAATGCTGGGTTCAACCGATGAGAACCGCGAGTTCAATGAGATGGATGAGAGCGCACTTCTGGAGGTCGGAAACATCATGGTCTCACAGTTCCTCGATGCGACGGCAACACTCCTAGGAATTGTCATGCTCCCCTCACCGCCGGCACTGGCTATCGACATGGCGCATGCGGCATTTGCAAACGTCGTATCCATGGTCACGGGAGACATCAACCAGATCATCCTCTTCAGAACCGAGCTTACATCAACGGTTAATGATATTGCGAGCACGATTGTGATGCTCCCCTACGAGAATACGTTAGGAAGAATTCTCGAACTGCTTGACAAACTTGTTGACCTGAAAGAATAATAATCGTAATTTTTCACAGATATGAACGGCAAAGCACAGGCGGAAAAAGGCGTTAACATAGGTATCGGCGAACACCGTATGGACAGTTCGCTGCTTACCTCAATCGGTCTGGGATCATGCGTAGCAGTGGTGATCCATGACAACCGAAAGAATGTCGGCGCCGTTGCCCACGTGATGCTTCCCGACAGTAACGGCAGAACCGACAGACCGGGTAAATTTGCCGATACCGCAATACCGACACTCTATAACCTGCTCATCGAAAGCGGCAGTAATAAGAGAGATCTTATTGCCAAGATCGCCGGAGGTTCGAGCATGTTCAAGCAGTTCAAAGGGAACCTTGATATCGGTCAGAGAAACGTCGAGGCGGTAAAAGAGGCTCTTGCAAAGGTACATGTTGTTCTTGTTGCCGAAGATGTCGGAGGCACATGCGGACGTTCCATCACATACAACCCTTCCGAAAGTGCGACAGTTCACGTGAGGCGGGCTGATGGAACATGTACAGACATATAATTCTGATTCTCCTATTAATTTCAATTACATTTTCCGTGACGCCGACAGCGGCGGAAAACGTCAATTTCTGGCCCGGAGTTAACTCTATAAGCAGTACTTCGGTCAACGAGATTGCCAACGGAATCAACGATCAGGTTCTGTTTGCGACCGGATACGGTCTTTCCGTATACGAAGACGGCAAATGGAAACGATATTACTCCAAAGCAACCAATAAAATCGGATACCTTGACGGCATTCCCTATGACAACTATGTATTCTGTGTGGAATACGATATCTACAACAATCTCTGGCTTGGATACGGCGGTGCACTCCAGATCTATGACGGCTATACCCAACCGCTTACTTATTCCTACGATCAGAGAATAATACCGTCATACGCGGTAAACGACCTTCAGAGGATAGGCGATCAGATGTGGATCGCTATCGGCGAGATGGGCGTATGCTGCTACCAGAACGGCGAATGGATCTGGCTGCCGCCGTATGAATCGGGTCTCGGAGATGCGACCAGAGTTTACGATATGGCGGTTGACTACGCATCCGGCAGTCTTGTGGTCACGTCCAATCAGTATTACATCGCCGACGGCGAACCGCATCACCACGTTATGCGTCCCGATTCTCCCGACTACCCCTACTTTGACGATATCGTAAGTCCGTATCTGAAATCGGACATGACTCATGTAAGGTCAGGCGCTCACGGCGGAGTATACTTCTTCAACAACGATGCCATCGTATTCTACGAGCCGAAGTCCGATACGGTTACACCTGTCCTTAAGGTCAGTCAGCTTGACAGCGAAGCCGTAAGGATAAACGATCTTGCGGTGGCTCCCGACAATACCCTTGTCATTGCGACAAATCTGGGAGTTTTCGGTGTGAAAGACAATGCAATCGTAAAGAGGCTGACCCATAAGGAGACGGTTCTCGAAGAGATTAAGAAGGTCTTTGTCGATAAGAACAACCGCTGGTGGTATGTGAACAAGTACCTTGTCGGCTATTACTATGACGAAGATACCTATAAGGCGGTCTCGGCAATAGAACTCCCGACCGCGTGAGTATGAATTGAAAAAAAATTTCAAATTTTTAAGATAATTCAAAATTTTAAAATTTTTAAAAATATACAAAATTTGAAAAAAAAATCTTTTTTTGCCGTAAGGCAGGTCCCCGGCAGGTAAGGGGCAGGTTACGCCTTGCTTATGGTTACGCCTTGCTTATATCGGCGTAGTAGTAGTTGCCCGACGCACGCTGTTCGCGGTCGAGATAACTGCCGGGCTTATTGATCCTCGGTCTGCCGCAGTTGGCATCGCGCCTGAAAGTGACGTCAAGCTCCTTAAGGAAGTAGTTCATGCCGGTCTGCATGTCAAAGGGTCCCACAGCCGTACCCTCAACGCCCGGTTTGCCGTCGAAGACCAGAAGCCTCTCGCTTATCATATCGATTACATAGACGTCGTGGTCTATGACAAGGACGCCCGAACCCGTGCTCTCGGCATGTCTCCTTAAGACACGTGCGAGGTTTACACGCTGCTCGACATCGAGGTGCGCACTCGGCTCATCGAGGATATACAGCTCAGCCTCCTTGGCAAGGCAGAGGGCGATTGCCACACGCTGAAGTTCTCCGCCGGAGAGGGTGTTTACCTGCGACTGAAGGATGGGTTCGAGCATAAGCGGTTCAAGTATCTCATGCTGGAAGTACGAGGAATCAAACCTGCTTGTCGTGCGTCTGAGAAGGAACTCTACCGTATCGGTGGAGTCGGTCTTGATGTACTGCGGCTTGAAGGATACCGTGACCGTCCGCGGCAGCTTACCCGTATCGGGTTCTTCGACGCCGGCAAGCATCTTTGCAAAAGTACTCTTTCCGATACCGTTTGCACCGACGATTCCGAGAACCTCACCCGACTTGATTGCGCCGCCCTTAACCTTCATCCGGAAGGACTCGCCGTAGCGCTTCTCAAACGGCGGAAACTCGATAAGCGTCTCGCGGTCGGTTACACCCTCATGGGCGCGGGTCTCAAACTCGACGGCGGTATCGCGGAATCTAACATTCTCTTCGTTAAGGAATCCCGAGAGATACTGATTGATACCTATGCGCACACCCTTCGGGCGCGTGATAATGCCGAATACCGAGGGTTTTCCGTAGGCGATATGGACGTTATCGGCAAGCATATCGAGAATCGCAAGGTCATGCTCGACAATCATGACGGGTTTTTCAGCCGCAATCTCGCGGATGAGTTTCGCCGTCGCCATCCTCTGATAGATATCGAGGTAGGGGGTTACCTCATCGAGGAAGTAGAAATCCGCCTTTCGGCTGAGGCACGCCGTTATTGCCACACGCTGAAGTTCTCCGCCGGAGATTGTCGTGATGTCGCGGTCGAGAATGGACTCGAGTTTAAGTTCGCGGATATACTCATCGAGTTTTCCGCGCTCGTCCGTGGACTTTAGGAGATCGGCTACCTTACCCTTGAAGACCTTCGGTATGAAATCGATATACTGCGGCTTGACCGCGGTCTTCACATTGCCCTTTGAGACGAGTTCAAGGTAGTCGTGGAGTTCGGTTCCCGCATACTCTTTTAAGACGGCATCCCACGACGCTTTGTAATCCTCCCCGACATTGCCGAGATTGGGAATCAGCTGACCCGAGAGTATGCTTACCGTGGTACTCTTTCCGACACCGTTGGGACCTAAAAGACCCGTAACCTTGCCTTCGGTCGGCACAGCCATGCCGTAGAGGGCAAAGGCATTGACACCGTATCTGTGAGTCGGGCAGTCAAGTTCCTGCGGGAGCGTGACGATATCAAGGGCACCGAACGCGCATTTCTTGACGCAGATACCGCATCCCACGCACATCTCTTCGGAGATGACCGCTCTTCCGTCATCGCCGATTGTAACGGTCTCATCTCCTGTCCTTACACGCGGGCAGTAGACTATACATTCTTTGCCGCATTTCTTGGAATGACATCTGTCTTTATGAACAACAGCTATACGCAAAACCATGATGATCTCTCCGAATTTACCGTATCAAATTACTGTTTCAAAATTTACCGTATCAGAATTTGCTTTATCGAAATTTACCGTCAAAATATTGTTTTATTCACCTGCGGCTCAGAGAGTCAGCAGGATGGTCCATGATATGAACCAGAACGCAAAGGTCATGAAAGCCTGATAGAACCAGTCTTTTGCACCGAGCTTCGTGTAATCTATCTTAAGCAGTATGAACATGTGTTTCTGAAATACTATTCCTGCGAGAAGCAGAAGCAATCCGAGAATTGCGCGTGACTCTCCGAGCGGCGTTGTGGTATCTCCTATAAGGGTATAGGATATGACGCCCGTGATTATACCGAAGAAACAGGCAACCGCGGTTCTCACCATGCGCTCGCGGTGTTCGACTGCCTTCTCAGCGGCATTCTTCTCGGCACGTGTAAGCGGCACGGTCTTGGGTTCATCGTCGACAACCTCGGGGGTCACGACTTCTTTCAACGACTCATCGGTATTTGCGATTTCCTGAGTCTGCGCTTCGCTTTCTTCTTCAGGTTTCGGATCACTTTTCGGTTCTTGCGTCACTTTCGCACCAGTCATTATTTTTTGGTTTTCAGACAATATCTATTTTGGTATATAATGGCGACACAAAAAGGAATGAGCGGCATAGATTTTACAGCCATGCTCTTTGAACTGAAATCCTGCCTTCCTTTATGGATTGGGAAGATTTACCAGTATAATATCGATACCTTCGGCTTCAGATTGAACGGTGAGGAGCGCCAGAAATACAACTTTATAGCCGAGTGCGCAAGGCGCGCCCATATCTCGGAGGCGCTTATGGACGCACCCAAAAATCCGTCGGGCTACTCGATGTTTCTGAGAAAATACATTCAGGGCGGAAGGGTTCTGGACATCAGCCAGTACGGTATTCAGAGAATCATCGACTTTACGATAGGAAAGTCCGAGAGACAATACCACCTCATCTTTGAGTTCTTCGATGACGGCAACGCAATCCTCTGCGACGAGGACTATATCATAATCAATCCGCTGAAAAATCACACCTTCAAGGACAGGAAGATACTGCCGCACGAGAAATACGGGTTTACCGGAGCGGCGCTTGACGAAATTACGCCAGCATATATTCAGGGACTTCTTGAACAGTCCGATAAGGATGTCGTAAGGACTCTTGCCGCGGACATGCACCTCGGCGGCGATTATGCCGAAGAACTCTGTGCAATCGCGGGTATCGACAAGAACGCGCCCGCACACGGGATGGCGCAGACTGCCGAAGGGAACGCGGATGCGGCTGAGAAGATTCACGCGGCATTCCTTGAGATACTCTCGCGTGCGCAGGAGAGACGAAAACCCGTAATCGCCAAAGAGAAGGGATGCTGCCCCTTCCTGTTTGCGGGCGACACCGCGGTAACCGAATTTGACTCCTACAACAAAGCACTCGAAGCATACTACCCGTTGCCGAAGACCACGGAGAAGGAATCCGCAAAGCCAAAACTCACAAAAGCGGAGATCATCCGCATAAGGCAACAGAACGCAATCAAAGGCTTTGACAGGAAGATCGCCGAGAATCAGTCGAAAGTAGATACAATCTACGCCAACTACGGACAGATATCGGAGGCTATCGCCGCTCTGGACGCCGCCTCAAAACAGAGGTCATGGCAGGAGATTGAGAAGATTCTCAAAAGCAGCGACATGCCGATTGCAAAGACCGTCAAAAAAATATATCCCGATACGGCATCGGTCGATCTCCTCATAGACGGCAGCACGGTCAGGCTGTATATCCGCGAGACTATTGAGCAGAACGCCGACCGCTACTACTCCGAGATAAAGAAATACAAAAAGAAGAAGACGGGCGCGGAGAAGGCGATGGAACGCTTTGTCGTCCCCGAAGGTAAGCCGGAGAAGAAGGAAAAGAAAGAGGGCTTTTCCCTGCTCAAACCGAAATGGTATCACAAATACAGGTGGTTCTACACCTCCGACGGCGTTCTGGTCATCGGCGGACGCGATGCCGGCACAAACGAGGAGATTGTCAAGAAATACCTTCAGGGCAACGACATTTTCGTCCACGCGGATGTGCACGGCGGCAGCGTTGTCATCGTCAAGGGCGAGACGCAGTGCTGGGATGAGGTGACACAGTTCGCACTCTCATACTCGAATGTCTGGAAGAACGGTCACTTCACCGGCGACGTCTATGCCGCAGAGCGCACGCAGGTCTCAAAGACCGCGGAGTCCGGCGAGTTTGTGGCAAGAGGCGCTTTTGTCATACGCGGAGAGAGAAGATACTTCAGGGACGTTGCCGCAGGTATTGCAATAGGTCTTCAGTATGAGCCGGCAGTCGCCGTCATCGGCGGTCCGATAACGGCAATAAAGGCACGCGCAAAGTATTGCGTGACTCTTCAGCCGGGTCGATACGAGCCGAATGATGCGGCAAAGAAGGTATTGAAGGCGCTTAAGGGCATGATACCCGAAGAGGAACAGAAGAGTCTCAAGAATGTCCTCAACACCGAGACGGTCGCGGCATTCGTGCCCCCGGGCGGCTCGGATATCATTGAGCAGGTACGGATAGATAAGAGCAGGGACTGATAATATGAAAGCGGAATTCGGCGAACTTAAAAAATCCTTCGGCGAGATAAAGTGTTTTCCCGAGAACACCGATGATCTGTGGCATCTGGAGCACCTGATCTCGCCCGGGAACACGGTTTATGCCATGACCTTCCGAAGCATAGACAATGCGACGGATAAAGCGCGACCGGAAAAGACCGAGAAGAAACTCGTGCGGCTCGGAATCAGGGTCGAGAAGGTCGAGTTCCACGACAACGCCAACCGCCTTCGTGTCTCGGGGGTCATCGAATACGGTCCCGACATGGGTTTTTATCACACCATAAACCTTGAAGCGGGGCATGAGATATCGATAATACGTTACTGGTCGGCGATAGACCTCGAACGCCTTGACAGGGCGATAAAAGCGTCAACGGCGGGGACAATTCACGTTGCCGCTATCGAGGAGGGAGAGTGCGAAATATACAGAATCAGGCAGTTCGGTCCCGAGTTCGTGCGGTCGATAATCGCCGGAAGCGGCAAACGCGAAGGTCTGAATACAAAGCAGGCATTCTTTGAAGAAATTCTTGAGACGCTCGCACAGACGACTGCCGAAATCGTCATCGCAGGTCCCGGGTTCGTCAAGGAGGACTTCATGACATACCTTAAGACAAAAGACCGCGATCTGGCGGCGCGCTCCGTTATCTGCG
>JAFZMT010000111.1 GCA_017553245.1 Methanomicrobium sp. | reverse complement strand
GTTGCGGGGGGTTGTGATATTGCAAACAGTGACAGTTGTGCAATTGTGACTATAGTAAGAGAGTGATAAAAACGGATTACGGAGATCCTAACATTTTTGCCGCAAAAATGCCGCGGAAGGATATGTCATCTGGGATACTTTTAAAGCCTAGAGTCACTACATTAAATGTATGATTTGGACAGAGGAACAGCTCGAACTTGCAAAGAAATACAAGTCTTTGGAAGATATTCCCGTAGAAGAACGCAGATACAAGTGCCACACCTGCAATCATGTCGTCGACGAGACGCCCTGCCCGTGCTGCGGCGAGACCGAGCTTGAGATTATGTGCCCGCTCGACCACTGTCACTGCCAGCACTCGATTGTCGAGAAGATTGAGTATTGTCCGCTCTGCGGTCAGCCTATCTGTCCCGAATGCGGCTCGCACGACGTTTCTCAGGTATCCCGCGTCACAGGCTACCTTGCCGATGTTGCCGGATGGAATCAGGGCAAACAGCAGGAACTCAAAGACCGCGCCAGATACAACGTGGCATAAGGTTCATAACGTGTCATGAGATACACGGTAAAACAAAACACTCTTTTTATTCGCGGCAATTTCAGAGCGGCAAGCACGGGTGTCGGCGGCGGCATCGGTGAGGTAAAGACCGTATTCAATCATACGGTGCCGATTGACTTCAATCACGATAATCCGCAAAGTTATCTGAATTCGGTCGCAAAGGACGCCGGTTTCGGCGACGATTTTTACGGGCTTCTGACCGCGGTTCCGATGAAAGACCTCTGTATCTTTACCTACGGCTATATTACGGTCTTTGTCACGGCGGGCACCGGCAATCCCAATCCGAAAGTCCCCGTTATGCCTGCGAAATTGCGACCGCAAACCCAAAAGCCTGCGGTATCGGAAACGAAATTCAATCGGAAATCGGAAGCGGAAACGGGCGCGGAGTCCCCATATTCGCCGCATACCATCAATCTAATCATTCATTCGAGGGAGACGCTTAAGGATTCGGCGCTTCTTGAGATGATAATTACGGCAACGGAGGCAAAGGCGGATGCGTTAAGCAGTCTCGGGCGGGACTATTTCGGGACGACGACCGACGAGGTTGTGGTCATCTGCGACCGCGCCGATGATGCCGCGGAGGATACCGCGGGTGCCGGCGTTGCCCGCGTGCACGAATATGCGGGCACTCTGACGGATTGCGGCTCGAAAGTGTATCTCTGCGTCAAAAACGGCGTTATCGAAGCCCTTAAGCGTCATGAGGGTATTGTCCCCGTTAAAGAGCCGTCATTCTTTGTTGTCAGCACCATGGGCGGTCTTAATATAATGCAGTGGAAACCTTACTGCGATTTTTACCCCTGCCATTTCAAAGGGCAGTCCTGCAAACTCTGTTACTGCCCGTTCTACCCCTGCGGCGATGAAGAACTCGGCGACCGGATAAAAGCCTCGGACGGAACTCCCGTCTGGTCATGCAAGCGCTGTCTGCTAAATCATTACAAAGAGGTTGCGCACTTCATTTCAGACGACATCGACGCAACGGTATCCGATGCGAAGGCGTTTGCCAAGGCTCACAATCTGCGGCTGACCGAGAAATAAACTGAGATTATAAAATCTTAAATCTGACAAAACTTCATAAAAGCGCGGTAAACGCTGAAAATGTGATAAAATATAATTTTTGAATTTACTGTTTTATGCCCAGAGCATCCAGAAGCTCGTCAAGGGGTATGCCGTGACCTGCCGCTGCCTGTCTGATGGTCTCGCCGCTTGCAAGTGCGCAGCCTACGCATCCCATGCCGAATCTCATGAGAATCTCTGCCGCACGCGGGTTTTCCTGAAGTAATTCAGATAATGGACTGTCTGCTGTTAATGTCATATCTAATCAGATATGCACTATTTTTACTTAAATGTATAGATACCGTGCCTCTTCGGCAGCGGCATCATGACAAAGTCGGATAACATTTCGATAACATTTCACTTTCGCACCGCGGGGTCATGGTATTTATGCTATACAAAACCTATTACTAACTGGAGATGTGAAATTATGGAACTCGATCCACAGATGATAGAAAGAATCTCCCGGAAAGTAATAGAGATGGGCGGCGTTGCTGAAGAAGCAAAGATCCGTTCCAAGTTAAACCTGTTGATCAACGATCTCGGCATCAATGAGGTTGAAGCCGAGCGCATGGTTATTGAAAAATATTCCAGTGATCTTGCGGCAAATAAGCCGTCAGGCAATCAGAACGCGGAATTGGGAAAGATCTCCGATGCAAACCCGGGCGACTGGGTAAACATAGTGGGAAAGGTTGTCTCACTTTCGGCACCGGTGTCCCCCGCAATGTCGCAGACGGGTATCATTGCCGACGATTCGGGGGCAATCCGTTTTGTCGTATGGGCAAAGGCAAATGCGCCGACTCTTGAGCTCGGTTCATGGTATCGTCTCGAATCGGCTACCGTGGATGAATACCGCGGATCGCCGAGCATGAAGATTCATTCGGGAACGAAGATCAGAGAGGTCGACGAGGTCTGCACGCTTATCCCGCAGCCCGTGCCGATTGCCGAGATTAAGCCCGGCATTGCCACCGTGCGCGTAAAGGTGGTTCAGAACTGGGAACCGCGGCACGAGAGGATGATGCAGACCGGAATGGTCGGCGATGAAACAGGAACGGTCAAATTTGTGACATGGAAGGATGAGAGCAATACCGCCGTCGAGGAAGGCAAAATTTACACTGTATACTATGCCGGCGTCGACGAATATCAGGGAAGACTTTCACTTAATTTCACGGGCGCAACCATACTTGAGGATGAGGGCGCCGATCTGGATGTTGCCGACGGAAGCACGACGGTCTTCGGCGCATTCCTGAATATGGGACCGGGTTCGGGGGTAATCAAGCGCTGTCCGGTTGAGGGGTGCACCCGCGTGCTTAATCGTCAGAACTACTGCCCCGATCACGAGGTGCAGACCGATTTCAGATATGATCTGAGAGTAACGGGTGTTCTCGATGACGGCGTCTGCGCAAGGAACATTCTTATGCAGAGAGAGGTCGTGGAGGCTGTCACGGGAATTACGCTTGAGAAGGCGGTCGAGATGGTGCAGTCACCGCTCGGACTTGACGATGTCGTGGATAAACTCAAAGAGGTAATGATGGGCAGGTATTTCAGATGCCGCGGCAGCAACCTTGACGGCACCATACTTGTGTCGAGCTGCGAGTTTGTCGATTACGACTCGGCGAATCATGCGGCGCTCATCAACCGCGCTTCGGAATCCGTTGAGGTTCTTCAATCCGGCGCTCAGGGAGGGAATGACTGATGACCGACGGATATTCGGGTAATTCCGCGGGCGCAAACGCGGGAGCCGGAAACGGGATGCAGAGCGGCGGACAAAACGGTGCGCAGAGCGCCAGAAAGTTCATCCGCGAGCCTGCAAAGCGTGTTTTCGCCGCCGAACTTCGTGAGACAAGATTACAGTTCAAGGACGGCAACGACGAGAAAAGCCCCGTCTATGTGATTCTGCCGACCGGCGAGCGCTGTAACAGAATCTTTTTCTGCGGTCAGATGACACAGAAAGAGAAGAAGGGCGACGATACGCCGTTTTACACAGCCCGCGTCACCGATCCGACCGGTATCTTCTTCATAAATGCGGGAAGCTACCAGCAGGAAGCGATGGCAAAGATCTCAAAGATAGAGCAGGGCATGTATGTCTCGGTCATCGGTAAGCCCGTTGTCAGAACAACGCCGGACGGCTCGGTTTTCGTCTCGGTAAGGGTGGAGAATATCTCGGTGACCGATATCGATACGGCAAAAATATGGATTGATGATGCGGCAAAGGCGACTCTGGACCGCATCGCCGTGTTCGGAAAGACCGACGACTCGATAAAGGCTGAGGAATTCTATAATACAAATCTCGATGTTTATAAGCAGGCGGCATATAACGCCCTCATAAAGACCGAGATGTAATCATTATACATATCCTATAAGCATCCTTAAAGTATAAGCATCCTTAAAGACGGTCAAAATTGCGGCAGTGCGGCGGAAACCGCATATGCCCTTTTTAGTTCATTTGCCTTTTTTTTAAATACTATAATTACTGTGCCTTACGTGAGGTTTCCCGAGGCTCCCGCGGCAATATCCAAGCGCCGTAAAACTCTCGGAATCGGGAAATGTTTTTTTATATTCAAATTTAAAATAATCTCAATACCGATTGCATTGACAGATTTCCGATTTCGGATTCCGGATTTCAGATATCAAATTTTGAACCTCGGATTGAGGAAATCCCCCAATGCAAAACAGAAAAATGGTTTCCGTACGTGAGATTGAGAGTAAGAAGGCGGCATTATCGCGTTACCTCGGGGTATCGCCCGACAAAATAACCGAATCTGTAGGCACTCTCTACTCGTTCAAGGCATTCTACCACGGACCGAATACCGCATATCTGGTTCTTACCGACGTCGAGGCAAACGTCGCCGCAAGACGGGCTGTGCGGTCGCGGTTATGGCTTATCTCAGCGGAATCCGTATTCGAGTATTTCGGCATCGACGCCTATCCCGCGGATGCCCTGAACAAAATATCGCATGAAGAGATTAAGAAGATAAATAAGGAAATTGCGGTGCTCTTCGACAAGACCTGCGGCACCGATGTCCTCGCCGAAAAGATGCTGAAACTCGGAAACCGCGCCAATATCCTCGCCGATTTCGATCAGAAAGAGAGACCGTTCGAGAATTATTTCATATACAGACTCTTTTGAGTAAAGATCCTTTTGAGTAAAAAAGGGACGTGGGGCTTGAGGGTTTGAGATTATATTCTCTTGAGATATTATTCTATGAGATTATTTTATCTCCGAGTTACTCAGCCCGTATTGTTCTTTTTGTTCTTCCTGTTATTCCTGTTCGTCTTATGCGTCAACTTTCGGAAGTTTTGCAACCGATGCCGCAATTTCCTCGTCTGTCGGGATTTCGTCGGTCATGATGCCGTCATTGAACTTCTGATAGGCGACAAGGTCGAAGTAGCCCGTTCCCGTGAGTCCGAATACGATGTTCTTCTCTTCGCCCGTCTTCTTGCATTTGAGTGCCTCATCGACGGCAGTCCTGATTGCATGTGCGCTCTCGGGTGCGGGGAGAATACCCTCGGTGCGTGCGAACTGAACCGCCGCTTCGAATACCGAGGTCTGTTCAACCGCGACTGCCTCCATGTAGCCGTCATGGTAGAGCTGCGAGAGAATCGAGCTCATTCCGTGGAATCTCAGACCGCCGGCATGGTTCGCCGAGGGGATGAAGCTGCTGCCGAGGGTATACATCTTGGCGAGCGGGCATATCATACCCGTATCCGCGAAGTCGTATGCGAATGTGCCGCGTGTGAAACTCGGACACGATGCGGGTTCGACGGCGATGATGCGGTAATCGGCTTCGCCTCTCAGCTTTTCTCTCATGAACGGCGCTATGAGACCGCCGAGGTTTGAGCCTCCGCCTGCGCAGCCGATGATGATGTCGGGCTTGACGTCGTATTTGTCCAGCGCCGTCTTGGTCTCAAGACCGATTATCGACTGGTGGAGCAGGACCTGATTGAGAACGCTTCCGAGGACATATCTGTAGCCCGGGTTCTTGACCGCGACCTCGACGGCCTCCGAGATTGCGCAGCCCAGACTGCCCGTGGTTCCCGGGTGTTCGGCGAGAATCTTCTTGCCGACTTCGGTTGCCTCCGATGGCGAGGGGACCACGGATGCGCCGTAGGTCCTCATGACCTCTCTTCTGAACGGTTTCTGCTCATAGGAGACCTTGACCATGAAGACTTTGCAGTCGAGATTTAAGTATGCACATGCCATTGAAAGAGCGGTACCCCACTGACCCGCGCCCGTCTCCGTTGTCACACCCTTAAGCCCCTGCTTCTTGGCGTAGTATGCCTGAGCAATGGCTGAGTTGAGTTTGTGCGATCCGCTTGTGTTGTTGCCCTCGAACTTGTAGTATATTTTCGCGGGCGTGTCAAGTGCCTCTTCAAGGCAGTATGCCCGAACAAGCGGCGACGGCCTGTACATCCTGTAGAAATCGCGGATGTCCTTTGGTATCTCGATGAACGGCGTTGTGTCGTCGAGTTCCTGTTTTACGAGTTCCTCACAGAATATGGGTGTGAGTTCCTCTGCCTTAAGCGGCTTACAGGTGGCGGGATTGAGAAGCGGAGAGGGTTTGGTTTTCATATCCGCTCTCAGATTATACCAGTGTGTCGGCATCTCGTCTTCATTGAGATAGATTTTGTAAGGTATTTTGTCTTTCATTTGTTTCTCCTGCAATTGTGCAGCAATTCAGTTTTGCGGAGGTCGCATTTTATAGGTTTCGGAGATCGGGATCTTTGCGCTCCGCGAAATAACCTCATGAGGATAAGTTCTCGATTGCATGTTGGCTGCAAAGGTTATTGATCGGGGTTGTCGCGGAATGTTTCAATACATCAAAGTATATTTTTATACAACGTGCCGCACTTGTGAACGTGTCTGTGATTATGATGAAAATATTTGTCATACGCGGACAACTTGAATAAATGACATTATAGTGTTGAATTTATAGAATCAGAGACAATTTCTGCGTAAACAATACGGGAGCGCTGTTATGAATAAATTGACATGTATGACGGCAGTTGCCGCTTTACTCATTGTCTGCATCGCATTTGCGGGATGCACGGGTGCCGAAACCGTGAAGACAGCAACACCTGCAACCGCCCCGACTGCACAACCCGATACGGGTACGGCAAATCCGGCTATGGCGGAACAGGCTACGGTAAATCAGGATTCGGCAAAAATCCGCAAGGTGGTATTCCTGCGCCACGGCGAGAGCCAATGGAATAAAGAGAACAAATTCACGGGCTGGACCGATGTCGACATCTCCGGGCAGGGAGTTAAAGAGGCACATAATGCCGGCGCTCTCCTCTTAAAAGAGGGCTACACCTTCGATGCGGCATACACCTCAGTCCTGAAGCGTGCAATCCGAACACTCTGGATCACACTCGACGAGATGAACCTCATGTGGATACCCGTCACCTGCTCATGGAGACTGAACGAGCGGCATTACGGGGCGCTTCAGGGTCTTAACAAGGCTGAGACCGCCGCCGAATACGGCGATGAGCAGGTATTTATCTGGAGAAGAAGCTATGCGGTCTCACCTCCGGCGCTGTCCCCCGACGATGAGCGAAATCCCGCAAATGACCCGCGATATTCCTCAATTCCGAAGGATGAACTGCCGCTGACCGAAAGCCTAAAGGACACGGTCGCAAGGGTAAAGCCCTACTGGGAGAATGAGATAGCCCCTCAGATTAAATCCGGCAAAAAAATACTCGTCGTCGGTCACGGAAACAGCATAAGGGCGCTCGTAAAGATCCTCGACAACATCCCGGACGATGAGATAGCGCAGGTGAACATCCCCACGGCATCTCCGCTGGTCTACGAACTCGATGAGAATCTGAAACCGATAAGGCATTACTATCTCGGAAATCAGGACGAGATTGAAGCCGCTATGGAAGCGGTTGCCAAACAGGGCACGGCAAAGAAGTAAGCCGACCGATTAATTTACAACATGTAGTTTACAACACTTAATTTACAACACTTAATTTACAATACTTAATTTACAACACTTAATTTAGAACACTTTTTCCGTAATTTCCCGTGAAACCGCTTTTCGGGAGTTTGCCGTTTGCGACGGATACTCCCGCATAACTGTGAAAAAAATCAAAGTTAAAGAGTTGTATTTATAGAATCAGGGACAATTTATAGGTACGTAATACGGAAGCGATATTATGAACAAATATACAACCATTGCGGCGGTTGCCGCTTTACTCATTGCGTGCATCGCATTTGCGGGATGCACAGGTACAGGCACCGTGAAAACAACCGTACCCACAACGGGACCCGAGCTTGATACGGCATCACTTACGCTTTTGCAGGGCGATGACGGCTCGGAGAACACAATCGACAAAAACGGAATCATAAGAATCACTCTCCCCGAGAACCCGACAACAGGCTACACATGGCAGCTTGACACGACGGGCTTTGAGGTTATGAGCGACGAATACGTAGCGCCCGACACCCAGCTGGCAGGCGCCGGCGGATACCACACATGGGAGCTTAAGGCAGTCAACACCGGAACCTACAAGATCTACGGTATCTACAAGCGTTCATGGGAACAGCAGACCGCAGATGACACAACTTGGACTGCCACGGTCACCGTGACATCCAAGGAACCCGCAAAGGAACCCGCGGTCAGCAATCCGTCACTTACGCTGACGGAGAAAGATAACGGCTCTGAGAACACCGTCAACAAAAACGCGGTAATCAGAATCACACTCGACGAGAACCCGACAACGGGCTACACATGGCAGCTTGACACCACGGGCTTTGAAGTCGTCAGCGATGAATACATTGCACCCAACAACGGTCTGATGGGCGCCGGCGGACAGCACACATGGGATCTCAAGGCTGT
>JAFZMT010000110.1 GCA_017553245.1 Methanomicrobium sp. | reverse complement strand
TGCGAGCCCGTAAAGGAGTTCCTTGAAGAGTTCAACGTGCCCTGCTTTGCAATCCCGGGCAACTGCGATCCCAAAGAGATTCTCGATACTCTCGAAGATTCGGACGCCATCTGCCTTCACGGTGCGTCCATGACCATCGGCAATGTCACGATTACGGGTATAGGCGGATCGAATACGACGCCGTTCAACACCCCGTTTGAGCTTACCGAGGAAGAGATTGAGAAGGTTCTTTCCGATGCCGAAGCGCACGCATCCCCGAACGTTCACAATGTTCTTCTCTGCCATGCGCCCCCGTTTGAGACGCTGGATAAAATCGGCGATAACGTCCATGTAGGAAGCAAAACACTGCGTGCGCACATGAAGAAATACTCGCTTGTCTGCTGCGGACATATCCACGAGGAGGTCGGCGCAATCGAGGTTGACGGCACAAAAGTGGTCAACCCGGGTCCCGCTTCGCAGGGCAACTGCGCCCTTATCACACTCGGCGACGAGTACAAAGATATTGAAGTTGAACTGCTGAAGGTCTGAAATTTAAGTTAATTCAATAATCCCTCTTTTTTAAGAATCATCTCAAGGTAAGAGAGCGTTATGTGCTCACCCTTTATCCCAAGTCTGTTCTTTACATCCGCGATTATCCGAAGGGCGCTGTCCTTATCCTCGCCGATTACCTCGATCTCGACGAAACTGCCCAGACCTGTGACTTCGTCAAGAGCAACCGTGGTGCCCGCAAAAGAGTATTCCTTTCGCGTCTTGAATACCGCACTGCTCTTTGTGAAGCCGAGTTTTAAGAGGACGGATTCCATTGTCTGCGCAGATTCAATGCCGATGTTGAACTCCTCACGCGCCTTTGCATCCGTTTTACCGCTGCCGTCCCTGATTTTTGCGCCCTTGTAGGTAAGTTCGGTTTTATCTTCGGTCACACGTATGCGCAGAGCCTCATCCGTCACGGCGAAGTCGCGGTGCGGCGCATTGTAGTATGAATCGTTCTGCTTCTGCGTGCCCAGAAAGACGGCGCCCGCGCTTTTCAGTCGTTTTTCGATGTCGGCGGTCGAATCGCCCGAATCAATCTTTATCTTTGCCTCAATCTCCAGCATCTTTTACTGCTCCCGTTCATCTCCGTTAAGAAAGATCACATATATAGGTAGATTTAACCAAGTATTATAGACAGGTGTAATTAATGGCTGTTAAAAAAGGCGACTTTATAAAGCTCAACTATACAGGATCGGCTGACGGTATCATCTTTGATACGACTGTCGAAGAAGTGGCAAAAGAGAACGGAACACATGCCGAGGGCAAAAAATATGAGCCTCTCGTAATCTGCATCGGCGCCGGTCAGGTCATCCCGGGACTCGACGAAGCCCTTGAAGGAAACGAAATCGGCAAGGAATACACAATCGATATCCCCGAGGACAAGGCATACGGTCCGCGCGACAAGACACTCTACAAGTCGGTCTCGACAAAGGAGTTCAAGGAGAAGCCGACAATCGGAACCCGCGTCTCGGCAGACGGTCGCACCGGTGTTGTGGTTAACATCGTCGGCAAACGCGCACTCATCGATTTCAACCACATGCTCGCAGGCAAGGCGCTCAACTACAAATACACGATTGAGAGCATTGTCGAAGACAAGGTCGAGCAGGCAAAGTCGGTATTCAAACTCTTCATCGCAAAGGACTTTGAGATGGAGCTTAACAACGGCACTCTCACAATCGTGCTGCCGCCCGGAATCACATACGACCAGCGCTGGATGATGGGCAAGGGCATGGCAACATTCCAGATCTTTGACACAATCGACGGCATTGAAGAGATTGTGATGAAAGAGACCTTCAAGAAGCCGGCAAAAGATGCGGATGTCGCACCTGTTGAAGAAGCATAATTACTAAAATAATTACAAAACCGACAATACCCGTAAACCGACATGACGATATCGGAATCCGATATCAATACTTTTTACTGATTTTTGTATTTTTGATTACTTCTGCTGATTTTTGACGATTTTAAAGATTATCATCCCATATCGGAAACATTGCGGGTTTAAGAACCATTAAAGGATTAAAATACAAATAATTATTCACGGACAGAATAATTGTCGCCGTCGGTTTAACGTTAATGTTGCGCAGGCGTTGCGCAGCGGAATCTGCGATAGCAGGATGTAAAAATAAAGACTGTAAAAATAAAGACTGTAAATATAAAGAATGTAAAAATGCAGGGTGCAAAAATGGGATATCTTTCTTCACTGCTGAACAGGAAATACAGGGGCTACGGCGAGGATCGCTACAAAGGTATTCAGAAAGAATACGCCGATTTTCTTATCGCCGAAGACGAGGAGGTCAGAGAGATAAAGACCGTCCTCTTCCCGCTGGATTACTTTGTCGGGGCTGTTCCCGATGAGGTCTATTCTCTGATGAGTCTTTACAGGGCGGAGATTACTCTGATATATGTCACGGACGCCGACATTGCCGGGCAGATAAAGGATACTCTGGGCGAATGTGCCATGAACACTTTTCTGGAGAACAGAGAGAGTTACGGCAGAGAACTGCTCGATAAAATATCCAAAGAGCTTTGCGGGAGATAACTGACCGCATCCGTCAGAATGATTACGGGCGACATCAGCAAATCCGTTGAGAACATCTCCAAGGACTATGATATGATAGCGGTCTCTAAGTCATACGGCGGCGGATGCCGCGGAAATGAGATGAGCCCCGTGTCGCAGAGACTTGTCCGCAATATGAGAACGGCGGCTCTGATATATTAACAGGCTGTGATCTGTTAAAATGAGAATAATTTAATGAGAATATTTAATGAGAATATTTGGAGAGAATTACAAAATATCAGGTTTAGAGGTATTCAGAGGCATAACAGATGATTCCGATTGAAACAATAATTGCAGTGGGCATCTTTCTTATAACCTATGCATTGATTATCGACGAAAGAATACACCGCGCGGTTGCGGCTATGGCGGGCGCGGCAGTGCTTGTTCTGGTGGGCATTGTCCCGTGGGAGAGCGTGCTTGACCATATCGACTTCGGCACGATATTCCTCCTCATGGGCATGATGATTATCGTCAATGTCGCAAGTCAGAGCGGTCTTTTCGAGTATCTTGCCATACGCACGGCAAAAGCGGCGCACGGAAGCCCCGTGCGTGTTCTGATACTCTTCGCGCTCGTCACCGCGGTTACCAGCGCTTTCCTTGACAATGTGACGACCGTTCTTCTGCTTACGCCCATGCTCCTTTACATCGCGAAAGTGATGAAGGTTAATCCCGTTCCCTACCTCATCGCCGAGGTCATGGCATCCAACATCGGCGGCATGGCGACGCTCATCGGAGATCCGCCCAACATCATGATTGCTTCCGCGGCTAACCTCACTTTCAATGAGTTCCTGCTTACAATGGCGCCGATTGCCGCCGTAGACCTTGCCGTGGTTCTGGTCCTGTTCATTGTCATCTACGGCAAGGTAATGAAGGTCGAGCCGTCCGAGCAGGAAAACATCAAGAAGACAATCGACCAGCTCGATGAGAATAACGCCGTCAAGGACCGGAAACTCTTTAATAAGTCGATTGCCACCCTGATTATAGTCGTCTGTCTCTTCTTCATCCACAGCAATATCGGAGAGTATATGCATATTCTGCTGCCGTTCGTAAGCCCGACCATGACGCTTGAGCCCGCGGAGGTTGCGCTCATAGGCGCGGGACTTATCCTTATCTGGTCGAGAATTCAGCCGGATAAGATTTTCGAGAAGATTGAGTGGACGGCGCTGTTCTTCTTCGGCGGTCTCTTCGTGCTCGTCGGCGGTCTTATCAATACGGGCGTCATCACGGATATCTCGCTCTTCATGCTGAATTACGTGCACACGACCGGCGAAGCGATGTTCATAATTGCGTGGTTCTCGGCGATTGCCTCGGCTATAGTCGACAATATCCCGCTTACCGCCGCACTTATCCCGCTTATTCAGGATATCGGCGCCGAATCTTCGGCAATCAACATTTATCCGCTCTGGTGGGCGCTGTCGCTGGGCGCATGTCTCGGCGGCAACGGTACTGCCATAGCGGCGTCGGCAAATGTCGTTGTTCTGGGTATCAGCGACCGCGAAGGCATCAAAATAACGTTCCTTGACTTCCTCAAGATTGGTCTGCCCGTGCTCTTTGTGACGGTCGCAATCGGTCTGGGAATGCTCTACATCATGTTCTGAGGTAAAAATGAAGATACTTGCTTTATCGGACGGCTCCAAGTGGGGTCACAAGGCGGCAATGCACGCCCTTTCTCTTGCGAAGAAGGACAGTGCGGGCGCGGTCGAGGTCGTGCTCTTCTCTGTCCTTGATAAGGATGAAATTCGTTCATCGGCATTCTACATGTGCAGCAACAGCGGTCTGTGCTATGCCATCGCGGAGCACGAGAAGAAGATGTATGAGGATCAGAAAGCCACGATTACAGCGGATTTTGAGGATATAGCGCGGCAGATGTGCTGTGAGGGGGTTAAGTGCACGACGAAGATAGTCGACGGCAACCGCCTTACGGAGACGGCGGATGAGCTGAACTCCGGCAATTATTCGCTTATCCTTATGGGTGCCTTCGGTAAACACTCGAATCATTCGGTGGGTTCTTTCTACACCGAGATTGCGAAGGTCACGGATGTACCGATTCTGCTGATTAACTGACACCCTTTTTTTTGTTTTGTAATTTTTATACAGATTATACTTTTTGTGTATTTTTTTTGTAATTTTCTGCTGCCGCCGCTTTCCTCAGACTGTCTTTTTTCGACGCGCTTTTCATGCGCGCAATCGTCCCGCGGCGGCACTTCCGGTCATGCAACGATCATTTTTGCGGTGACAGCCGTGCTTGAATACCCGCAATTATCGTGTCAAACCGCATTTTACCTGTAATGCCGTCTCCGACAGACAAAGGGATCATAATCGCGCAAATAAAATACTTTTATATACATCAATGCACAAATATGTTCAATAGAGCATAACAATAAACACGCTCTGATTATGAATAACAATGGAGAATCAAAAATGAGATCTAAAGATATCGCAATAGTCGGAATCTGTCTTGCGGCGGGAGCAATACTTCGTTTCGTCGCCAACATGTTCCCGGGAGCAATCGTCGGAAACCCTGTCATCGCCTTGTATTGTCTGGCGCTGATTCTTGTAAGACCTGCACTTAAGGAGGCATTCGGCATCGGTGTCGTAGCCGCGGTCGTCTCAATGCTTATCAGTCACTCGATATTCCCGCCGGCAAACCTCATCTCCGAGCCGCTGGGCGCAGTCGTCTGTGTGGTGCTCTTCGCACTGCTCGCAGGAAAGAAGGACAAGAGCCGCGAGCCCACAAAGCTGGCACCTGTCGCACCCGCGATTACGACCTTCATAACAACGCTCGTAAGCGGATTTTCGTTCATCTTCATCTGCATGGGCGTCATGTTCGCATCCGTCATTGCCGTGCCTACCGGAACAATGGCAGGTTTCTTCGCCGCGGTTGCGCCGATTGTCATAATAACGGCGGCTTTCAACTGTATAGTAACGCAGATACTTTACATACCGGCAAAGAGAATTACCGCATTATCAGGAATAGATATGAGAGCAGATACAGGAAAACAGCAAAATTCACAGTAATTAAACCTCATAAGGACAAACATCACTCTACCCTAATTCCCCCATCAGAAATACAACATTTTTTTCATTCAATTTTAACTTCACTTTAACATTCAGTTAAATCTCTGTAATTTTCAGTTGAATATGCAACGATTTTTCAAATCGCGGCTCGGGCAAACCCCGATTTCACGGTGTCGCGGTTGCCTGACAATTCACCGCATAGATACAATTTAATACTTCAATGTATAATTATATACATCAAAGTGTAACAAATACATATAAGGTAAATATCATGAAATCACGAGACATCGCCATAGTAGGAATTCTGCTGGCAATCGGCGCCATTCTGAGGTATCTCTCAAACATAGTGCCGGGGGCAATAGTAGCCAATCCGATTATCGCACTTTACTGTCTGGCAATCATCCTCATAATGCCGAGGCTGAAAGACGTAATCAGCATAGGAATAGTTGCGGGTATAATATCGGCACTGATAAGTCACTCGATTCTGCCGCCCGCAAACCTCATCTCCGAGCCGCTGGGCGCCGTTGTCTGTATGGCGTCATACGCGGTCTTAAGAAAGAACGTTCCGCTCTCGGCGGGTCTGGCAACCTTTGTGTCAACGCTCGTAAGCGGATTTACATTCCTCGCAATCTGTCTGGTCGTCATCCTCGCCGGCGTTATCCCCGAGCCGATGGAGACGTTTACAATCGGCGCTTACGTCCTCCTCCTGTCGCCGATAATTATCCTGACGGCGGTTGCGAACTCAATAATCACTCAGATACTCTATATACCGTCATCAAAGATTCTCATGCGCGGAAGCGCGGGCAAGGCGGGCAAAGCGGCTATGTCGGGCGCGGCTGAAGAAGAGATACAGGACGCGGATGCCGAAGTCGAAACCGGAACAGAAACAAAAGCCGAAGCCGCGGATGCGGATGCAGATAAGATTGAGGCGGCGGAAACCGATACGGAAACGAAAGCGGACACGCAACCCGCGCAGAGTGCAAGCGCCGCGATCAGCACCGCCGATTCCGCAGATGCCGCCGCAGAAGACTCAAATGTCCCGGCGATTAAATTCGATAACTTCTCATACACATATCCTTCGGGCAGCAAGCCCGCACTCACGGACATAGACCTCGACATAGCGAAAGGCGAGTGTATCCTCGTAAACGGAACCACGGGCGCGGGAAAGACGACATTCTGTCTTGCCGCGGCAGGTATCCTCACTCATGAATACGAGGGAAGTTCGACGGGAACAATCTCGATATTCGGAAAAGACGTCCGCGATTATGAGAACATGGGCGAAATAGGCAAGAGAATCGGCGTTGTCTTCGATGACGCGGATGCACAGCTGATATTTACCACGGTCGAAGAGGAAGTGCTCTCGGGTCTTGAGAACCGCGGATTGAGCAGCGCCGATGTAAAAGAGCGCCTTGAGAAGATTCTGAAACTGACCGACATCGAGAAGATTCGTTACCGCCCGCCGCATACACTCTCCGGCGGACAGAAGCAGAGAGTTGCCCTTGCCGCCACGCTTGCGTCGGGAACCGACTGCATAATACTCGACGAAGCCACCGCCGAACTCGACACGCACGCGACCGGCGTCATAATCTCGATACTCAGGGAACTGAAAGCACAGAAGAAGACAATCATCGTCGTCGAGCAGAAGCCGCGCGAGATGGCTGAGATCACCGACCGCGTCGTCATGATAGAGAAGGGGCATGTCGCGGGTGTCGTCAGCGCAAAGGAGTTCTTCGATAACTACCGCGACGATGAAGACATTGCGGATTCGAAGTCCGAAGTTGCCGATGGCGATTCCGACGGCAACGGCAACGCGGGTGCGGGTGAAGACACGGACGCGGTCGCGGACTACGACAGCACGGAAACGGCGATAAAGATAACCGACCTTGTCCACCGCTACGGCGAAAACCGCGGCATTGACGGGCTTTCCCTTGAGATTAAGCACGGGGAGCTTGTCGCTGTCATAGGCGAGAACGGTTCGGGAAAGACAACGCTGTCCAAGCACCTCAACGGACTTCTGAAACCGACCTCAGGCGATGTCATTGTTGCGGGTCTGAACACAAAGGAATCGACCGTGACCGAACTTGCAAATCATGCGGGACTTGTCTTCCAGAACCCGGATACAATGCTCTTTGAAGAGACGGTCGAAAAGGAGATACTCTTCGGTCTGAAGAATATCGGTAAGAAAGAGGAGGAGTGCGACGGACTCATAGACGGCATCCTCGCGGAAGTGGGACTCTCGGAGAAACGCAAAGTCTTCCCGCGTTCAATGAGCCGCGGCGAAAGACAGCGCCTTGCAATCGCCTGCGTTACCGCGATGCGCCCCGAGATTATCATACTCGACGAGCCGACGACGGGACTCGATCCGCTCGAAGCAAAGCGCATCATGGGCATTCTGACAAGGCTGAGCAGGCAGGGGCATACCGTCATCATGGTCAGCCACGACATGAAGATTGTCAAAAACTACGCACAGAGGATAATTAAGATGGCGGACGGCAAGATCGTCGAGGACATTCAAAGGTGAACTGAAATGGCAGAGATTTTACAGTATAAACGGATTGACGGAGTATTCCACAGGATGAACGCGCTGACGAAGATTATCTTCCTCGTCGTCGTTATCCTCATAGCAATCGTCTCGACACGACCGGATGTAATAGCGGCAACCGCGATTATCCTCTTCGCGCTCTCGGTTATCGGCAGGTTCTCGCGCGAACTTATAAGGCAGATACCCATGCTTGTCTTCCTCTCGATAGGTCTCATACTGCTGACGGTTCTTACCATGCAGTCCGGCGATGTCATCGGCTATCTGATTCCGTCGTTCATACCGTATATCGGCGGCAATATCCCGATAACCGCGGGGGCGCTTAACTTTGCGCTTATACTTTCGCTCAGGTTCTTTGCAATGCTCTTCGCATTCCAGATTCTGATCATTTCCACACAGCCGCGCGACATGGTGCACGCTCTTCAGAAACTGCACCTCCCCGTTGACTATACGCTCATGCTTCTCATCGCAATCAGGTTCATTCCGTCCCTTCAACTTGAAGGCAGGAGGATTCAGGAGGCGCAGCTGGCAAGGGCATACTACCCGGGAGAAGGTATCATCGGCAAACTGAAGTCACTGACGCCGATTATAATTCCGCTGGTATCCAATGCTCTCGGAAAGGCGAATGTTCTGGGACTTACCATCGACCTGCGCGGTCTGCGCACAATGAAGAGAACGCCGCTTACCGAGAATGAATACTGCATCTATGACTACGTAATGCTCCTCTTCGTCGCCGCTGCCGCAGTCGTCGCCGCGGCAATCCTTACGGGGAAGATCTGAGAATGGTCACGGATGCTCACTGAATAATCATGGAATAACTGGAAAATAAGAAAACAAATTATTATTTTTTACAAAAGGCAGTGATATTTCAATATTCAATGCCTTTTCTTGCGATTATGCCGTCGTCGAAGTAATGTTTGACCTTCTTCATCTCGGTTACGAGGTCGGCATATTCGATGAACTCGGCAGGCGCATCGCGTCCCGTCATAATTACTTCGGTGCCTTCGGCGCGGTTTTTAACGGCGTCAAGGACTTCGGCGGCGGTCAGAAGACCCAGCGATACGGCGACGTTCACCTCATCGAGAACGACAAGATCGTATTTTCCCGATTTGAGTGCTTCCGCGGCTGTGTTCAATCCCTCGTGCGCCATGCGAATGTCTTCCTCATCGGGCTTGCGACCGACGAAACAGCCCTTTCCGAACTGCTTTATCGTAAATTTCGGAAACTGTTCGGGCAGTTCAAGCTCGGCGGTATCGGTTCCCTTGATGAACTGACCGAAGAAAACACTGTTTCCCCGTATCAGCATCCTAAGCGCCGTGCCGAACGCCGCCGTTGTCTTTCCCTTGCCGTCACCAGTGTTTATCTGGACATATCCGTATTTTTCAGTCATATTATCTTTCCGTTAATTTTTCATTTATCTCATTCAAGATATCTTTTCCGCCCTGTCTCGGTGGTAAGCTCAGCAGGTTCAGTCCGTAAGCTCCGAAAGGAGTTCGTCGGCACCCGAGACAGCCTTTGCGTTCTTAAGCATGGCGTCGTATATCTGCGTCGCACGTTTGCCTGCGGTATTGTCGTATTTGTACTCCTTCAGGTTGTGATCCACGAAAAAGACCGGCTTGCCCGTGTTCAGATAGGAGTATGCCGTCTCCGGATTCACAAGATTGCCGCTTCCGACATCGGTGGCGACAAGCACCACGGCATCGGCTTCGTCGCAGAGCTTCTTCTGCTGCATAACCGCCTCCTCGGAATACGGCGAGAACGAGGGCACGGATACGGTCTCAATGCCTGCCGAACGGCATACAAGGTAATCGCCGTCGTTTCTGCTCAGAATGCCCGCGGTAACCTTGAATCCCGCATGTTTGAGGGTGAGGAGTATGCGCCTTCCGCGCCCTTCGCCGCTTATCACATGGACATGCTTTGCCTTCTCTGCACGGGTTTCGGGTTGCAGAGAGAAGAGGAACTGTTTTTTGCCGCTTTCCGGCTGACTTGTCTGCATGGAGAGGACGCCGAAGACCTCGCTGAGATTTTCGTAGCTGAGGATGTCCTCGGCTTTGCCTTCGCCGATCACGTATCCGCCGGCGGTCATTACAACATCGTCGCAGTATGCCGCCGCCTGATTTATCTCATGGATAATGCACATTATCGTTGTGTTCGACGAAATCGTGCGCAGAAGTTTCATGACCTCAAGCTGCTGCCTTATATCGAGGTGGGATGTCGGCTCATCGAGCATCAGATATTTCGGTTCCTGCGCGAGCGACCTTGCAATCATCACTCTCTGGAGTTCGCCGCCGGAGAGCTCGTTTATCTTTCTGTCCTTAAACTGAAGGACATTGGTGCTCTTCATTGAGTTGAGGACTATCTCGTTGTCCTCTTCGGTATCGGCGGAGAAGTTGCCGTGATAGGGAGTGCGCCCGAGCATCACGTAGTCGTAGACGGGGAAGGCGAAGGGCGAATAGACGGTCTGCTCCACGACCGCACGGAGTTTTGCGAGTTCCGCGGCGTTCATGCCGTCGGTCGTCCTGCCGTCATAGCTGATACTTCCGGCATGGGCACGGTAGAATCCCGCGATCACCTTGAGGATGGTTGTCTTGCCGCAGCCGTTGGGACCGACAATGCCTGTCACGCGGTTGTCGCGGCAGGTAAAGCTCATGTCCTTCAGGACGGCATTCTCTTTTAATCCGGCATCGGCGTCGCGCTTTGAGGGGTTGTGATTGTAGCTGAACGCCACATTTTTCACTTCAAGCGGCATTACAGTTCACCTCTCATTACAGTTCACCTCTCTTGCTCCTGAGAAGGTAGAGGAAGAACGGCGCACCGCAAAGTGCCGTCAGAATACCCAAAGGAAGCTCGGTCGGGGCGATTACGACACGCGCAAACATGTCGGCAAGGACGATGAAGAGTGCGCCGGCAAATACGCAGACGGGCACGACCACCCTGTGATCGGGTCCCGTGACAAGGCGCACGATATGCGGGATGATAAGTCCCACGAAACCGATTATGCCGCTTACCGAGACGGCGGCGCTTGTGATTATCGCGGTTACGATGAGCAGAATCTTCTTTAAGCGTTCGACGTTGATTCCGAGATACTGCGCCGATTCTTCGCCGAACATCATTGCGTTGAGCTGGCGCGTGAGGGTTATCATCACCGCGATGCCTGCGAGGGTGAAGGGAAGCATTACCCAGACATAGTCCCAGCCGCGACCCGAGAGGCTTCCCATCGTCCAGAACATGATGGCGTTGAGGTTGTGTCCCGCGGTAAACATGACAAAGGAGTTGCAGGCGCTGAATAGCGCGGATATGGCGACACCCGAGAGGAGGAGGGTGTTTATCGGAATCAGGTTGCCGACGCGGGCAACGTTGTAGACTAGAAACAGAGTTCCGAGTCCGAATATGAACGCCATTACGGGAATGCTGTAGATTGTGAAGGCTACGCTGAGACCGTAGACGAAGACAAGCGAAGCTCCGAGAGCGGCGCCGCTGGATATACCCAGGATGAACGGGTCAGCCATCGGGTTTCGAAAGAGGCTCTGAAGTGCCGCGCCCGCAAGTGCAAGGGATGCCCCCACGAGAGCGCCGAGGATAACCCGCGGAAGTCGGATTCCGAGAACTATGGTTTCTTCGCCCGCGCTCCAGTAGGGCGTTGTGCCGAAGATGCCTGCCGTGAGTATGTCAAAGACCTTCTGGGGTGCTATCCCCGATTCTCCGACGCCGACGGAGACGGTCATTACAAAAAGTGTGAGGAGGAAGAGACCTCCGGTGATGATTACTGTGCGTTTTCGCTGATACATGAATAGAGGATCTCCAGTGCCTGACCGACTCTCGGTCCGGGGCGTGAGACAATGTCGTCGTCGACCGTATAGATTCTGCCGGTCTTGACCGCGGGTATATTCGCAAGTTCCTTGTTATTCATTATCTGCTCGCGCATGTTGAGTCCGGAGTCCATCGGTCCCTTGATTACTATAATGACGTCGGGCTGACGTTCGATTATCGACTCGGTTGTGACTATGCCGTAACCGGGTGTGTCGGCGTAGGTGTTGACGCCGCCGGCAAGTGTGATGAGTTCGTCAAGGTAGGTCTCGCTGCCGGCGACATACATCGGATCGGCGGCTACCGCATACATTGTCTTTGGAAGCGGCGTTTCATGCGGTCTTGACTCGATATCGGCAATCTCCGCGTTTATCTTCTTTATGAGCGCATCGGCATTCTTCTCTTCGTTGAGGACTTTGCCCATTACTCTGATATTCTCGAAGATGTCTTCGAGTTTGTTTATCTCAAAGACGATTACGGGGTATCCGTTGGCACGAAGCTGGTTGATTGTGTTCATGTCGACCATCGTCGTCGACATTATGAGGTCGGGATTCTTTGAGATAATGGTTTCAATGCTTGAACCCGTCGTCATGCCGCCTATCGAGTCGACCTTGAGGGCTTCTTCGGGGTAGTTGTCGTATGAGGTTCTGCCGACAAGCTTGGTCGTCGAATTTTCGTCGGTCATTGCGAAGTAAAGCTCGGTGATACTCGGCGCCAGCGATACTATGCGCTCAACGCCCGCGGGGATGAAGACGGTTGCGCCCGTATCGTCGACTATTGTGATTCCGTCAGCCGCGGGTGTCGCAGTCGGCGCCGCGGTCGTAGCGGTTGCCGCAGGTGTCGCCGTTGCGGTCGGGACGGGATTATTTGTGCTTCCTGTTCCCGTGCATCCGCATATACAGGCGCAGATTACCAGAAACAGTGCCGAAAAAATGAAAAGGCTCCGATTTTGCATAAAGAATATGGGAGCATATACAAATAAAGTTAACTTATAAGAATATTATTTTCAAATCAGACCGTGCATTCCAATTACACCATATGCTCAAATTACACTCTGCATTCAGATTACACCATGGATTCAAATTACATTATACACTCAGATTACATTATACGCTGATCGTCAGTGTCAGAGTTCTTACCGTAACTTTAACGGGAGAAGTGAATCTCAATGTGTACAGACGCGGATTTTCATCGTAGTGATAGCCTGCAAAATTTTTGAATTTCTGTTCGTCAAGGGCTTCAATTTTCTTACGCATGGTCTTTACCAGGACATCATCCGCGGCTTTAACAACATTATTGTCTGAATCCTTTAAACCGGTATTTATCCTGACATATATCGTGTCGGTATTTGTACTCTTGCCCGTCATTTTTGAATCCAGTTTCAGTGCCGCCGATCCGCTTCCGCTTACGTAGTCATTATTATTATTTTTGTTAAAGGTCACGACGGTGAAAATTATCTCGGTGCAGTTTTTATGTGAAGCGCCTGTAAGATTGCCTTCTCCGTTCTTCTCAAAGACAATCTCGGAGACATAATCCAGATCAAACATCGGTTTGAATATGCCGCCGTTTGTTTTAATGTCGGCAGCCGCGGCATCATATGTTGTGTACTGCAGAGGCGTCGTGCTCGAATAAGGTGTCTCTAAGGAGACAATGCCGTAGTCCCAGAGATATCCGTTATCCATCCAGAAATTGCCGACCGCATCATAGGAGAAGTTGACAAGTGTCGATTCCCCGAGATTGATACCATCCCCCTTGTCAATCCTGTATAAGAGCCACGGGTCGGCACCCTTTACTTCCATTACGCCGCCGGATTTCAGCGGCGACAATACGACACTGCCGCCGCCGAGCTCAACGTTGCGCGTTATCGAGCCTTCTTTTTTTGAGATAAGGGTGCTGTCGATATCGGAAGAGAATGTGAGAAATGCCTCCTCGACGCCTGCGAGATGCTCTATCTCAGCCTGTTCCTTGAGTGTCGGGATGTAGAGTGCGGAATAGAGCGAGATGATTGTCATTACCACCGCAAGCAGGAGCAGAACGGCAACCACCGGCGCTATTGCGCTTTCGCGGTCGGCATTCGCGTTATAAAGGGTTTTCGGGCTTTTCGGGCTTTTCGCGGATACGCGGGTATCGGAACAGTCTCTCATTCTTTAGTCTCCCGCACCTTTTATTCTGCCGTACATTACGACGGTATTGCCGACAACCACGGTTATGTCCTCTCCCCTGATGTCCTCTCCCGTGGATACGACCATGCTGTCGCCGGGTCTGAAGTTTCTGAGGTCGGTGTTGCCGTTTATGACGAAATTGCCGTCCATGAAGGTCTTTCTTTCCTTACCGTTGCCGATGATGACCTTCATGCTTGACATCGGAATGACATCTCCGCCCTTGTGCCAGAGTGTCACGTTATGATTGTCGGCGGAGACTTCGCCTACAAGCACGTTCATTGTCGGGTCACGGTCGGCGGGAATGAAACTGCTCGTTGATGCGGCAAAAAGCGCCACAAGTATAATGACGACGGTGAGCATGAGCATCTCGCCGATTACGGGTGAGATGGCTTCATTGTCCGCATTGCACGCATTGCCCGCGCCCGTGCAACCCGCACCCTGACAGCCTGCGCCTCGGTTGCCAACACAACCTGCACCGCGGAAATTACTCCGATTATCGATATTATATTTCATATTGCCCATAATACCTCCCTTAATATTGTCCCCCGTATCTCGTGCTTTCATTATTATCCACTTCATATGATATAAATGAACAGGACGGCGGTTGCCACAAGGAAGATGATACTGTGCTTGAGTCCCGCAAGTATGTTGTTTGCGCTCAGCTGTCCCGCCATCAGTCCAGAGAACAGCGACAGAATTATCGAGATGTGGAACATCTCGGTGACATTTGAGGTGACATTGATGTTGAGGTTAAAGCTGGAGAAACTCTCGATGAAGGTCACGTTGAGCTGATACGCCGAATAGAGGAATATACCTAAAGAGAGGTAGACGATGGCGACGTAGACAAAGGAGACTCCGAAACGCTCATTCTTCATCTTGAGGAAATGTTCGAGGTCGCCTATGGCTATGGCAAGGATCTCGTGGAGATGGTCGGTTATCTCACTTGCTTTTATGACGAGCGATATTGCACGCTTTACGGATACAAGTCCGATTCTCTCTTCAAGTTTGTACAGCGCCAGCGATACGCTGGTTCCCATCTTAATCTCGGTCGATGTCACCTTGACCTCGGTCGTGAGGACGCCTATCTTGGAGTTGGCGATGATGTGGATTGCGCTCTGAAGCGTCATTCCCATGTCTTTCATGTCCGAGATCTCACGAAGGAAGGCGGGAAGCTGGGATTCGAACTTTTTCAGGTAGTGGCTCCTTGCTTCATACGCAACCGTGATTGGGAGCATGAACATTACTATCACCAGTGTGATGAAGGCTTCAAAGGTGTAGGTCGGAATTAACTTCGCAAGAGTTCCGTTGAAAAACATCAGAGTCGTCAGACCCGCAAGAGCAATTCCGAATGCCAGTCCGTACTCGTAGTGGGATATGTAGTAGTTCAGAGGATTTCTGAGGATTTCCTTGATTCTCAGGAGGTTTCTGTGACTCTCGTAGTTCTTCATGAACTGGGCGTCGACGGCTGCCAGACTCATGGGATCGATGTTGGTATCGGCATATTCCGACTGCGGCATTGCCTTTCTGGTGATGGCAAGCGAGTCCGGCGGCATCATGATATAGAGCAGGACGACCATTGCGGTCGCGCCTATCGGCAGACCGATATACATGAGCGGCGCAAGAAAGTCTACGCCCGACTGTCCCGAGAGATTCTGGGCGACTATCATTATCATTATGGCGATGGGTCCCGCAACGAATGCCGTTACGTAGATTTCCGCCATAATCTCCATGGTCTTTAAGGTGTTTTCAAGTTCCAGCAGGGCGGTCTCGCGGTAATGTGCGGACTTGGATGCGAAGAAGTCCGTCATGCTGCCGCCGGTCTTGGAGACCATTGCGAGATCGTTCATGAGTTCGCTGAAGTTGGGTGACGGCGTTATGTTCTGAACGTTTCTCATTGCCACTATGAGGTCGTCGCCGAAATACTCGACATCTCTTACCACCATGGCGCATTCTTCCGAGACTTCGCCGTAGAGGTCTTCGTTCTCGGCTACGCTCTTGAAGATGGAGAAGAGCGTCATTGTCGTGGAGAGAGCCTGCATGTAGGTTACGGCATAGGGGAGATCAAGCTCGATTCTTGTCTTTCGTCCCGAGGATTCCGTCTGCGGGTATGTATAGGCAAGCAGGAATACGGTGCCGACGACTGCCAGGAATATGACAGCCATTGTGAGCAGGGGGTCGAGAAACGGTATAGGGTTTATGTTGAGATTGAAGAGGAAGTTTAAGAGTATAAGTAAGATGAGTACTAATGCGACGAGAATTGTCCCGAAGATAACCATAATGAGATAGTCTTCCGGGGTTATCGGGATATGCGCCGATTTTAGGGATTTCTTGAATTCATCGGTATTGAGTGAATTCATGAGAGGGTTATTCGTCAAATTCATAGTAACCGTTCTTGCTGAATTCGTCAAATACCGTTGTTATGTGATCGGAATCTCTGATTCTGTGCGAGAGAAGACCTTCAAGGACTTCTTTCCTCTTGTCTATCTGCTCTCTTGTCTGTTCGGGACTCCAGCCCTGACTGTAGGCAATCTCTTTTAAGACTCTGGATTCTTTGTAGGTCTTCTCAAATTTGTCGGTTGCGGGCTGCCACTTGTAGAGGATGTTGTAGTCGATGTAGTTTTTCTTTACGTAGGTTTCGGCAATCAGGATACAGCGTCTTGCCATGCGTTTGTTGACATACTGCAGCTGCTGAATAATCATGAGGTTGAGTGCGCCGAACATTGAGGGCGGGACGTTGATCGGGTTTGTGGTAAGGCGGTTGATTGCCTGCTCGATACCTCCGGCATGAAGGGTCGAGTATGTGGTGTGTCCGGTGTTCATTGCCTGGAAGAGTGTCTGCGCTTCGCTTCCTCTTACTTCACCCACAATGATGTATTCGGGGCGCTGACGGAGTGCGGCTTTGAGAAGGGAGAACATGTCGACGGTTCCTTTACCGGATTCGGCAGTGCTCTCAC
>JAFZMT010000109.1 GCA_017553245.1 Methanomicrobium sp. | reverse complement strand
ATTGCGCTTGCGGAATCAAAGATAAAACTCTACTACACCAAGGGGGATATCGAGCTTGTCCAGATGGTGCGTGTGCTCGACGAGATGGACAATGTCATCAATCGCCTGATTGAACGCGCTACCGAGTGGTATATCGTCCAGAATCCCAAATTCTCGCGGAAATACAAGTCTGTAAGCGCAAAGAAGATGGTCGATATCATAAGGCGCGAGAAAAACTCTCTGGGAAGGCTCGGTTACGATATTGAGCGTCTCTCAAACGAGAGAACGCGCCTTATGCGTGAGATATCCGACAGGGCGGACATTATCGCTCCGAATTGCTCGGCTCTGGTCGGCGGTCTCGTTGCCGCAAGACTCATCTCCCGTGCCGGCAGTCTGTCGCGTATGGCGATGATGCCCGCATCCGCGGTTCAGGTTCTGGGCGCTGAGAGCGCTTTATTCACGCACCTTCGCGGGAACACTCCCTCCCCCAAGCACGGAATCATATTTCAGCACCGAAGAATACACAATGCCGGAATCGGCGTTCGCGGAAAGGTTTCCCGTGTTCTCGGCGGCAAGCTGGCGATAGCCGCAAGACTCGACTATTACCGCGGCGAGATTGCACCCGATTTCCTTGAAAAAGCACAGGAAAGGATAGATTCCGTCTTTGCCTCTGGTGAAGAAGGTGGCAAAGAAGAAGGTAAATCCGGAGACAAAGTTAACGGTAAAGCTGACGTGAAAGTCGGCGGCAAAGATGACGGCAAAAAGAAAAACGATAAAAGCGATAAAAGGAGGTCTGCCGAATGATACGAATTGACGGCGTTCTGCTCTCAAAGGGTTCGGGAGGCGTTTACGGCGAGAAGATGATGAAAGGTCTTCGCGTCTGGGACCCGTATCGCAGTAAGTTCGCGGCGCTTGCGATGATAAAGCCGCAGACCGATTTGGACGAAGACCTGCGTGTTCTCTACCTCGGCGCAGCCAACGGAACAACCGTCTCGCATTTCGCCGATTACGTAAAAACGGTCTATGCCGTTGAGTTCGCACCGCGACCGATGCAGGATCTCATCGAGGTGTCGCGGCGCAGGAAAAATATCATTCCCATAATGGCTGATGCCGCAAATCCGCGCGAATACGCGCCTTTTGTCGAGGAAGTCGATATGATCTATCAGGATGTCGCACAGCCCAATCAGGCGGAGATTGCGCTTGTAAATCTGCCGTTTCTGAAAGCCGGCGGCGTTGTTATCCTCATGCTTAAGATGCGCAGTGTTGATGTGACCGCAGATCCGAAGGTGGTCTTTGAGGACACGATTAAGACGCTTGAGGAAGGCGGTCTTGTCATTGAGGATACATGCCGTCTTGAGCCGTATCATCACGATCATGCATGTATAGTCTGCCGCAAACCCGCGGTTTGAATGTCGCGGATAAAGCCGCAAAAGGTATTAAAATCGTAAATTCGAAAAATCAGTAAATCGATAGGAGGGCACAGGTATGGTCAGGTATTTCTTCAGTCCGGTCTCGGTAATCCTGCTGATTTTTCTGATAGCAGCGGCAATATTCTTAATCCCCTTGCTCTTTCTGGGACTGATAGGAAGTGCCCTCGCCAAGCTCGGATTTAACATATTCTGGATTATTCTGCTCATCATCGGCATGATCGTCGGCAGTTTCGTAAATCTTCCGCTCATGAAGGTCAAATCCGAGCAGCAGTTTGTTCGCGTGGAGCACGGGCGGCTTATGGACAGGCTCTATAAAGTTCCCGAATTCTCAAATGAGACGATGATTGCCGTTAACGTCGGCGGCTGCGTAATTCCCGTCTTTGTATCGATATACATTCTGCTCAGTGCGTTGACTATTGCCGACGCCGACCCGATGGGGCTTTATCTCCGCTGCCTTATCGCCACGGCAATCGTTGCCGTTGCCGTCTTCAAAACATCAACGCCGATTGCGGGTTTGGGAGTTGCGACGGGCTTTCTGATACCGCCGCTGTGCGCGCTTATCTGCGCCATTATCCTCTCCGGCGGCGATTCGTTTACCGCGGTTGCGGTCGCATACATCAGCGGCACCGTTGGTACTCTCATAGGCGCGGATGTAATGAATATCGGAAATCTCAGCAATTCCGGCGCTCCCGTTGCTTCGATAGGCGGCGCAGGCACTTTTGATGCGATTTTCCTGAGCGGAATCATTGCGGCGTTTCTGGCATGATGCCGTGAAAAATATAAGTATAACACGACTTATTTTTGTAAAATGATGGCAAAATAAGCGAATAGTCCGGAGCAGATTCGAACTGCTGTCGCAAGATCCAGAGTCTCACATGATTGACCGCTACACTACCGGACTATGAAATCGCAACCTGCAGTAAAACCCTTAACAGGAAGCATTAACATATAGTCTCTTTTGACTAATTAATGTAACTGTTTTTGTGAATACTCTTCAGAGATTTTCATTTAATTATCTCCGTGATATGGCGCTTTTATT
>JAFZMT010000010.1 GCA_017553245.1 Methanomicrobium sp. | reverse complement strand
GTTACGTGTAATTATCGTTAATTAAGCGATATATAAAAAATAGACTCTTTAATATTTAACGATTTCGAGTCCGAATCCATAAAATCCGGGTGTGATAAAGGGTCTTTTTCGCAGATTCGGGTAAGGGCTGTGATATAAAAAGAAGCGGGCGCAAAAACGAAAAGAGACTTAAAAAACGATAAAATGGGGTGTATGGGATCAGTTCCTGAAACTGTGAATCGGTGCGGGGATTCTTCCGCCGCGGTTGACGAAAGCCGAGCAGTCAAAGGTATTTATCTGCTGAATCGGTGCCGAGCCCCAGAGACCGCCGAAATCAATCGAATCGCCGACATCCTTGCCGACGACGGGGATTAGGCGCACTGCCGTCGTCTTCTGATTGACCATGCCCAAAGCGGCTTCGTCGGCGATGATTCCCGCAATCGACGATGCCGGTGTCTTTCCCGGGATTGCAATCATATCCAGACCTACCGAACAGACGCAGGTCATTGCTTCGAGTTTCTCGATTGTGAGCGAACCGCGGTTAACCGCGTCAATCATGCCCTTATCCTCGCTTACGGGGATAAAAGCGCCGCTGAGACCGCCGACGAAGGAACTTGCCATAACGCCGCCTTTCTTGACCTGATCGTTAAGAAGCGCAAGCGCCGCCGTTGTTCCGGGCGCACCCGTCGATTCAAGCCCCATCTCCTCGAGGATTTCGGCAACGCTGTCCCCTACTGCCGGAGTCGGCGCAAGCGAGAGATCGACGATGCCGAAGGGCACATTCAGTTTCTCCGAAGCCCTCAGGGCAACAAGCTGACCGACGCGGGTGATCTTGAAAGCCGTCTTCTTCACGGTCTCGCAGAGAACCTCGAAGTTTTCGCCGCGAACCGATTCGAGAGCGTGCTTGACGACTCCAGGACCGCTGACGCCGACGTTGATGATTGCGTCCGCCTCGGTAACGCCGTGGAAGGCGCCTGCCATGAAGGGGTTGTCATCCGGCGCATTGCAGAAGACCACGAGTTTTGCGCAGCCGAATGAGTCGATGTCCTTTGTCGCCTCGGCCGTCTTCTTTATGGTCTCGCCCATGAGCTTGACGGCGTCCATATTGATACCCGTCTTGGTCGAGCCGATGTTTACCGAACTGCACACCCTCTCGGTGCAGGAAAGCGCCTTTGGGATGGAGAGAATGAGGTTCTTATCCGCCGTCGTCATGCCTTTGGAGACCAGCGCCGAGTATCCGCCGAGGAAGTTGACGCCGAGCTCGGTTGCGACTTTGTCGAGGGTTTTTGCTATCTCAACGAAGTCATCCGGCGTCTTACAGGCGCTGGCGCCGACGAGCGCAATCGGCGTGACCGAGATTCTCTTGTTAACGATTGGGATTCCGTATTCCAGCGCGATCTCGTTGCCGACCGGCACCAGATTCTTCGCAAGCCGCGTTATCTTCTCGTATATCTTTTTGTTCAGCGTTTCAAGGTCAGAATCGATACAGTCCAGCAGACTGATACCCATGGTTATTGTTCTGACATCGAGCTTCTCCTGCTCGATCATTTTGTTGGTCTCGTGGACTTCAAAGATGTTTATCATGTTTCTGCGTAAATTAAGCGTGATTATACGTCAAACTGCGATTGCCCGCTGACCGCCTCAGATACGGTGCATCTTCGTGAAGATCTCTTCGTGCTGGCATTTTATCTTGACGCCGAGACCTTCGCCTATCTTCTCAAGTTCGGTGACCATTTCCGAAAATTGCGCCTTTGAACTGCTCGTATCCACTATCATCATCATGTTGAAGTATCCCTGGATGATTGTCTGCGATATGTCTTCGATATTGATATTGTTCTCGGCAAGATATGTACAGACTTTTGCGATGATTCCCACGGTATCTTTTCCAACTACGGTTATAATCGTTTTACTCATGTTTCTCTCCAGTGTTTCTCTTCCAGATAAGGTTGTCCTTTTTCCGTAATGTATCGGCGTTGTGCCAATCCGCTATATTAATTTGCGTTATATGATGATAACTGAATCCCTTCCGATGCGTCCCGTGCATTGGGAGAATGCTTATGTATTTATTCCTGTGCGTAATTTTAGGATATTATGCAGAGAGATATCGGCAAAGAATTCATGGCGGCGTCGAACTACCCGCCCGAAACTCAGACGGACGAGCAGAAAGGTCTGCCCAAACCCGGGAATCCCGATGATCCCGCGGGTCCCGATAAAATAACCTTTAAACTGCCCTCCCCTGAGGATACCGTTTATTCTTCGCATTCGCTGTCCTGCGGTTCGGAAAGTTCGGACGGATCGAAAGGTTCGGACAGTTCCTGCGGCTCGCAGAGTCCGGAAGTATCCGGCGGTTCAAAAGAGCACCTGACGCTCTTTGAAATCCTAAGAACGCGGCGGAGCGTAAGGCGATACAGCGCCGAAGAGATAAGCGCCGAATGCCTCTCCTATCTTCTCTGGGCTTCCTGCGGAGTTTCGGGAGACTCGGATGAATTCAGAACGGCACCTTCCGCGGGTGCAATCCACCCCGTCGAGACTTATATCTCCGTGCAGAACTGCTCATGGCTGCCCGTGAAGAACGGCATCTGGCGCTATCATCCGACAACCCATGAACTCTCGCTTATCTCGGAGGGCACAGACGCCGTTGCCGGACTCGGACGTGCCTGCATGATGCAGCCGCAGGTCCTGCGTGCCCCCGTTGTCTTTTTCTGGACGGCAAAACCCTACCGTGCCGTCTGGAAATACGGCACCCGCGTATATCGTGATATCTTCCTCGACGCCGGTCATATCTGTCAGAATCTGTACCTCGCCGGCGTTGACGCGGGAATCGGCGTCTGTGCGATAAATGCGTTCGCGGACGAAGCCGTAAAAGCGATACTGCATCTCCCCGAGGATGAAACAGTCGTCTATGCCGCCACATGCGGTCATAAACGGCAATAATCCCGGCAGTATGGCGGAAATATTTACGGCAGTAATCACGGGAATACCCGGACAATAATTGCGGCGCCGGATTTTTCATTGCGCTTTACAACACTCTTCATTGCGGTCTGTAATGATAGATCATGATGAAAGCACTATATTTATTTTGTAAGAATCCATAACTTTAAAAGATGAGTTTTTTAGAGATAATAGACAGTGCTAACAGTTTTGTTAACACCTATGTCTGGTACATCGCGTTTGTGTTCATCATAGGTATAGGTCTGTATTTCACTGTTCGATCAAAATTCGTCCAGATCAACCGTCTGGATGAAGCCTGCAAATTAGCATTTACGGGCTTGAAGGAAGGAAGCGGAAAGCACACTATTTCGTCATTCCAGGCATTCTGTGTCAGTATGGGTGCACGTATCGGTGTCGGTAACATCGCCGGTGTCGCCGCGGCAATCGTCTACGGAGGTCCCGGTGCAATCTTCTGGATGTGGATCTTCGCATTTATCGGTGCGGCAACAAGTTTCGTTGAATGTACGATCGGTCAGATCTACAAAGAGAAGAAGGAAGACGGTCAGTTCCACGGCGGTCCTGCTTTCTACATCCGCAACGGTCTCGGAAAGCCGACATTCGCCAAGTTCATCGCGCTTTTAATCATCTTCACATACGGTTTCATGTTCATCGGCGTTCAGGCAAACAACGCAACCGCGGCTTTCTCAACCGCGTTCGGCACCGATGTCATTGTCTTTGCG
The DNA here is from genome assembly GCA_017553245.1 of Methanomicrobium sp. Taxonomy (GTDB): domain Archaea; phylum Halobacteriota; class Methanomicrobia; order Methanomicrobiales; family Methanomicrobiaceae; genus Methanomicrobium. The sequence goes on along the minus strand of JAFZMT010000010.1, from coordinate 3,022 downwards.
ATAATTCTTACCTGTGTTGCCGCGGCAATCATCTTCGGCGGAATTACCCGTGTAGCAAAGGCTTCGACCGTAATCGTCCCGATTATGGCTCTTATCTGGCTTGTTCTGGCACTGCTTATCACCCTCACGCACTTCACCCAGGTCTCCCTTGTCATCGAGACAATCTTTGCGTATGCCTTCGGCGTTCAGTCATTCGTCGGCGGTACGCTCGGTGCTGCCGTGATGTGGGGTCTCAAGCGCGGCGTTTTCTCAAACGAAGCCGGTATCGGTTCGATTCCGAACGTTGCCTCCTCGGCTGACGTCAAGCACCCCGTAAAGCAGGGACTTATCCAGTCCGTGGGTGTCTTAATCGATACAATCATTGTCTGTTCGGCAACCGCGTTTGTAATCTTAATCTACCTCAACACAACGACGAACTACGTCGATTACGTGATTCCGACCTCGATGGGCGGCGCTCCGCTGGTTCAGGAAGCGGTCAGCTACACCTTCCTCGGATGGCTCGGACCTTATCTGATTGCGATATTCATGTTCGTCTTCGCCTTCTCGAGTCTGATCAGTTACTACTCGATGAGTGAGACAAACCTCAGATTCATCACGGACAATAAGATCGCATTCCCGATTCTGCGTGTCGTAATCGTTGCAATGGTCTTTATCTCCTCGATTATACCGATGAGCCTTGCATGGGATCTTGCGGATACCTTCCAGGCGCTGATGGGTATCTTCAACATGGGTGTTCTGCTTCTGCTCAGCAAACACGCATTCAATGCACTCAACGATTACTTCGATCAGAAGGACGAGGGTGTCGAGGAGCCGGTCTTCAAAGCCTCAAGCATGGCTGACAGCAAGGGCGTAACCTGCTGGGGCAAGGAGAACTGAACAATCGGAAAATAAAACCCGAATAAATCCAAAACAAAAGCAAAACCCAAACCAAAACCAAAAACCCAACGATCTTTTTTTTATTCCTTTACCGCGGCATCACATTCCATTCGTGTGATTCCGCCGCATCCGTGCCCGCTTAATCCGCTGCAATTTCCGGTTGCATTAAGCCGTGTGAATATGTTTTTTACTCTTCCCGCCGAATTAATATAGAAAATCTGAGAAGCGACAATAAAGAGTCAATGAAGTTTCAATGAAAATTCAATAAAGAGACAATAAAATGGCTGACGTTTACGACAAAGTTATGGAACTTGCAAAGAGGAGAGGCTTTGTATGGCCTTCTTCCGAGATTTACGGCTCGGTTGCGGGGCTTATTGATTACGGTCCGCTCGGCGCGATGATGAAGAGAAAGATAGAGAACCTCTGGCGCGATTACTACGTCGCCCGCGAAGGCTACTTCGAGATTGAGTGTCCCACCGTCGGAGAAGAGGCAATCTACATAGCATCCGGGCATGTGAAAGGTTTTGCCGACAAGATGGTGCAGTGCCCGCACTGTAAGGAATACCACCGTGCCGACCATGTCTGCGAGGCGCACAATATCGAGCATGCCGAGACCAAGACGCTCGGGGAGCTTACCGAAATCTTAAGGAATCTCCCGTGCCCGGCCTGCGGCCAGACATTTGACGGCGCCGAAGCGCACTACTTCAACCTCATGTTCCACACGACAATCGGTCCCGGAAGCCAGAGAACGGGTTACCTGCGCCCCGAGACCGCACAGGGTATCTTCACGGATTTCGGCAGACTGCTCAGATTCTACCGCGACAAGCTGCCGTTCGGCACCGTTCAGATAGGCAAGTCCTACCGCAACGAGATCTCGCCGAGGCAGGGTATGATCCGTCTCCGCGAGTTTACGCAGGCGGAGGCAGAGATTTTTGTCCACCCGCTGCATAAGGAGCATCCGAACTTCGAGCGCTACGCCGACCGCGTAGTCCCCCTCCGCGGAATAAAGCAGCAGGAAAACGACGAGGATCCTGTCGCTATTACGATAAGAGAGGCTGTTAAGAGCGGCATCGTCGCCAACGAATATGTGGGTTACTATATCGCGCTTACGCACGATTTCCTCATCTCCTGCGGCGCCGACCCCGCAAGAATCAGATTCAGACAGCACCTTCCCGACGAGCGTGCGCACTATGCGACCGACTGCTGGGACGCGGAGGTCTTATCCGCGAGATTCGGCTGGGTTGAGGTCGTCGGCATCGCCGACAGGACGGATTACGATTTAAAGGCACATGCGGCGCAGAGCGGCGATTCGTTCACGGCATTCATCCCGTATGACGAGGAAAAGAAGGTCCGCGAGATGAAGATCGTCGCGGATATGGGCGCTCTCGGACCGAAGTTCAAAGGCAAAGCCAAGGCGGTTGCCGACCTTCTCGCGGCATCCAAGCCCACCGAAAACGGCGCCGAGATTGTCCTCGACGGCGAAAAAATCCTCATACCGCCGGAACTCTACAAGGTAAGGGAGCAGGAGACGGTCATCCGCGGCGAAGAGGTAAGACCGCATGTAATCGAGCCTTCATACGGTATCGACAGGATTCTCTATTCCGTCCTCGAACACGCCTTCGACGAGGAAGACGTCGACGGCGAAACCAGAACCGTTCTCCGTATCTCAAAGAAGATTGCGCCGATTCAGGTCGCCGTTCTGCCGCTCATGTCACGCGACGGTCTCGACACCATTGCACTCGAACTTATGGCTGAGATTCAGGACGAAGGTTTGATTGCGCAGTATGATGATTCGGGCGCAATAGGACGCAGATACAGAAGGCAGGACGAGATTGGAACGCCTTTTGCGGTTACGGTCGATTATGACACGAAAGAGGACAATACGGTCACGCTCCGCGACCGCGATTCGATGAAACAGATTCGTATACCCAAAGATCACCTTGCCGAGACCTTAAGGAAGCTCATCCGCGGCAAAGTCGCCTTTGAGAGTCTGTGAGTCCGCGAGTCCGTGAATCGTGAATCAGAGAATCCGTGAGTATCAAAAACCGTGATAATCCGATTTCAAAAAATAATATTTTACATTTTTTCGTTCGCCCATATTTCATTTCGTCTGGATTTCATTTCGTCGCGATTTCATTTACGCACC
>JAFZMT010000108.1 GCA_017553245.1 Methanomicrobium sp. | reverse complement strand
ATCATCATAGGAAAGCTCAGCCAGCTCCTCTTCCCAGTCGGGATTCTCCCCCACTCTCTTTGCGGCAAGCATGATATTCTCGGCTAAATACCCGATGTTGCAGGATTTGAGAGCGGGCAGTCCCGCCTCCACAAGTTCTTCGGGACGCGGAAGCGTATAAAATTCCATGCCGTCAAACTCAATCTTCTTACCGAGCTTTGCCGAAATCCGGCTGATGCGGTCGGTGACACCCTTTGTCCTTATCCTGTTGACCGTCATCTGAAAGATGAGGCATTCCCATGTATCCTGATTGACTATCCTGAGTCCGTAGTTTTTTTCGACCGCCTCACGCCCGAAGATATCCTTTGACATGAGATCATAGACCCTGTTAAGGTCGAAATCAAGGCAGAAAAACTCCGAGATGAAATCCGCATCGACGCCGATACCGCCGAAGGTAAGAACATTACCTTCCTGCTTTATTTTGAATACGCAGTCGCGGACGATACCGTACCACCAGTCGCCTTCTTTGAAAAAACGCGGCGCCTGTCCGCAGGACAATGTCTTATCAAGTGAAAACGGTTGAGTATCACTGAGTTCAATCGATTCAAACCCTGGCATTGATTATCTATTGTCCTGTCTATAAAAAATAGTTATCCATCTTATTTTGACTTATGAAAAACAAAATTCAGCTATTCACGCGGATCGACTGCTGGAAATCACATGGTCAGCCGGAGGCACTCATCGGGATATTTCAAATATTTCAGATAATTTTGGAAAAAGTTGTCAAAAAGAACAACAAAACTTTACTTTATGCAAATAAACTGCATACTAATATGAAAATAATCACATTCAGTAATACTTATATTTAAAAAAGTCATACTACTGATCGTGATAAAATATGCACATACCTGATGCATTTATACCGCTGCCTCAGGCGGCGATATATTGGATAATTGCGCTGATCTTTGTCATACTGGCACTGAGATGGGCAAGAAACGAGTTGAGCGAAGAAAAAATTCCTTTGATTGCGGTTTTGGCCGCAGGCATATTCGCCATTCAGGCATTTAACCTTCCTGTCGGCATGGGAACATCGGGACATCTTGTGGGAGGCGCACTCGCCGCAATAGTCCTCGGTTCGCCGTTTGCGGCAGTATTCATACTCACAATTGTCCTCATTATTCAGGGAGTAGTCTTCGGAGACGGCGGTATTACAACCATGGGTGCAAACATCATCAACATGGGTGTAATCGGCGGATTCGTAGGATACTACTCATACCACGGAATAAAGTCGGCAATAAAGAACGACTTCATACCCGCGGCAATTGCGGCATGGCTGGCATGCTTCATATCGGCAATCGCCTGCGCAATCGAGATGTTCATCGCGGGCACATTCCCGCTTGTGCCGGGAATCATAGCAATGGGTACATACCATGCGGCAATCGGTATCATTGAGGGTGTGATTACGGCAGGTGCAATCTATCTGATATACACCACAAGACCCGATCTGATGGAACTCGGAAAAGGTCCCGCAGGGAGTGAAGCATAATGACCGACACACAGAAAGGAGAAGCAAAGATGAATGACATGACCTTTATCGCAATAGGTCTTGTCATTGCACTTATAATCGGCGTTGCAGCGGTATTCCTTGCATCAGGCGACCCGGACGGACTTGAAAGCACGTCCCTTTACGTCCAGGGAGAAAAGACACTCACAAGTGAATCGCCGGAAGACGGCGATGCCGAAGCAATCGGTACCGGAACCTTCGAGTATGAATCACCCTTCCCCGACTATTCATGGGAAGCCCTCGGTAAACTGGGTGACATAATAGCACTGGTTCTCGGAATCGTCATTGTCTTTGTCCTGATAATGGGCGTATCGCGCCTTATCAAAATTAAAGCATAATCAGGATAAAGGCTTAAATAAATTTCAATCGTAATTTCTTCCAAAACAATTTTTTTTACATACCATGCACCTGATAGAGACACGCGATCTGACCCACTGCTACAATGACTCCATTGAAGCACTGAAAGGTGTAAACTTCATTGCCGGCAGAAAACAGCGTATTGCTTTGATAGGTGCCAACGGTGCGGGAAAAAGCACACTGTTCAAGCACTTCAACGGCATCCTCAAACCGACCTCGGGCGAGGTCTTAGTCCGCGGAGAACACATTACCAAATCCAATCTGAAAGATATAAGAAAATTTGTCGGCATTGTCTTTCAAAACTCCGACGATCAGGTCTTCTCTCCCACGGTTGAGCAGGATATTGCATTCGGACCCACCAATATGGGACTTGATGCCGCTACAATCGAACACCGCGTCAGTGAGGTCTCAAGACTCCTCGACATAGAGTATCTCAGAGACAGACCGCCTCACCACTTAAGCGGCGGAGAGAAGAAACGTGTCGCAATCGCGGGCGTTCTCGCAATGGAACCGCAGGTTCTTGTTCTTGATGAGCCTACAGCCGGTCTTGACCCCAAAGGAGTCAGAGACTTAACCTCGTTTGTCAACCGTCTTCCCGAGGAATACGGTATGACAGTTATTTTTTCCACACATCAGACCGAACTCGTAACCGAGATTGCGGACTACATCTATGTCATGGACAGGGGCAGGATAGCAGCGCAGGGCACAATCGACGAGATATTTGTGCAGCAGGACCTTCTCACGTCACTGAGACTTGAAGTCCCGATACTGCCGCGGCTTATCAAATCTCTTCAGGATAAGGGCATAGATATTGAGATGGCTTTTGACTGTGAAAGCGCCGAGAACGCATTTCTGAAAGCATTCAAAAAACTCCGAACTTAACGGGGGAAGGTTCGGATGATAGAAGAACTCCAAAACATTGAACGTCAGGCTATGGGTAACAGCCGTGTTCACAGACTCGATGCCCGAACCAAGATTATTCTGGCATTTGCGGCAATAATCGCAATGGTCGCATATCCCTATTCGCCCGACGTCATTGTCCCGGGAGTTCTTCTGTTTGCTTTCTTCACCGTCATCTGGGCATTCTCCGGTCTTTCGGCAGTGACCTATCTTAAACGTCTCATTCTGATTCTGCCGTTCGGAATCTTCATAATCATCTTCCAGATCTTCTTTGAGAACAGCAGATACGATACCTTTACACCCATACTGAATCTGCCGCTGGGCATTCACGTATATGCGGAATCCGTGGAGTTCGCCACGATTCTGCTCATTAAGTTCATAGTCTGCATCTCTTTTATCATTCTTCTGTCATCGACCACGACAATGCAGGATATGCTTGCCGGCGCAAGAAGACTGGGGATGCCTTCGGAGTTTGTTCTGGTTATCGGGCTTATGATAAGGTATCTCTTCGTATTTGCCGAGATTTACGGCAAGGTCATAACCGTCTTTGAGATAAGGTTCTTCAACGCGTTTGACAGGAATCTTCCCTACAGATACAGGCTGAAGACGCTAGCATACGCTATCGGCTCGCTTTTCATTCGTTCCTACGAGCAGGGCGAAAGAACCTATGTCAGTATGCTCTGCCGCGGATACAGCAAGGATTCGTTCCTTCGGGTTGAAAAAAAGAAGATTCACGCAAAAGAACTCTGTTTCCTCATTTTCGGCGTTATTTTCATAGTTGCAGGCGTCCTTCTGCCCTATATGGTCTATTACCGCGGACTTGTCCTGCCTGTTCTGTCCTCACTTATCTGAGGGTATCGTAATTCACGAGCATAATCTCAGTATCATAACAGGGATCATCATGGACGGATCATAATCCATGAATCATGACGGACGGATCACAATTCGGGGATTATAATACGATATTATAATACGATATTCTCAAGGAGTATCTTAAGTCCGACAAGGATCAGTATGACGCCTCCGAATATCTCGGCTTTGCTGCGCGACTTTTCGCTCAGCTTATCACCGAGGCACAGCCCGATTACCGATATGACAAAGGTCACTATGCCGATGATGATCGCAGGTATCAGAATCTCCTCTTCAAGAACCGCAAACGAGATGCCGACAGCAAGCGCATCGATGCTTGTCGCAATCGCGAGAAGAAGGACGACGGAGGGCTTGCCGAAATCCTGCGGCATTTCATTGCCGTCATTGCCGCCGGCGCCGTCATCGCTAAGCCCCTCATTTATCATGCCGGCACCTATGAATGCAAGAAGAATAAACGCGACAAAATGAGCGTAGCCGATAATCAGCCATGCGAAAAAGGTTCCCGCATACCACCCGATGATCGGCATAAGCGCCTGAAAAAAGCCGAACGCCGAGGCTAAAACCGCGGCTGTCTTCAGTTTATCCTTAAGCGTCATCGTGCCCGCGGATACCGAGACGGCAAAAGCATCCATTGCCAGACCGACGGCGATTACAAAGATTCCGAGAAGATTCATACGGCACTCACTCAACTGCTGCAGAAATATTCGAAAGCACTTTCAAATGCACGTTTAAAGGCAGATCCGAAAGTACATCAAAAAGCGCACCCTATAGCAAAATCAAAGGGGAAAGAAAGTTTATCTCCCGTTACTTCTTAAAATTCTCTTTTCTGATGCGGGTTGCCTCTTCCTCGTCATCGACGCTCACCAGAAAAGTGCCGTGGCAGGGCTTTGTGAACGGAAATATTATCGTATTTCCCTCGATGGCAAGCGATATCGGCGGAACTCCGATTATGTGAACGTCAAATATCTTGTATCCGGGCGGAACCGTGTAGATTTCTTTGAAATTCTTCTTAAGGTACTCTCTGCACTCCGCAAAACTTGTGTGACGCAGAATTATCTCATAGGGCAGTTTATCTAAGCATCCCATTTTAACACCCTGTCAATCGCACTTATGAGCGGTTT
>JAFZMT010000107.1 GCA_017553245.1 Methanomicrobium sp. | reverse complement strand
GTTCAGGTGAAACCCTCCCGAACCATATCCGGTGTTGCACCTGTCGCGGTGATGACGTCGCCGCATAAATGCCCGCACGGAATATGCCTTCCCTGCCCGGGCGGTCCCGAAAATCCGCTCTTTAAATCGCCGCAGAGCTACACGGGTGAAGAGCCCGCGGCTTTGCGGGCGCGACAGCTCGGATACGACCCCTATGTTCAGGTGCAGGCGCGGCTTAGGCAGTTTGAGGAACTGGGTCACCACATAGACAAAGCCGAACTTATTGTCATGGGCGGCACCATGACGGCACGTGAACCCGAATATCAGGAATGGTTCATGCGGGAGTGCATCCGCGCCATGAACGAATACGGCGGCGAGAACAGGGGCGATATCTTTACCTTCGAGGAACTCTGTAAGGAAAACGAATCCGCACGGGTAAGGTGTATCGCCGTGACGTTCGAGACAAGACCGGACTGGTGTCTGCCCGAGCATATCGACAGGATGCTTTCTCTGGGGGTCACAAAGGTGGAACTCGGCGTTCAGCAGCTCGACGTCAGAATCCTCGAATTCAACAGGCGCGGGCACACCGTCGCCGATTCCGTATATGCCAACAAGTGCCTTCGTGATGCGGGTATCAAGGTCGGTTTCCATGTCATGCCCAATCTGCCCTCCGCTACCGTGGAAGACGACAGAAAGATGTTTGATACGCTCTTTACGGACGAGCGGTTCTGCCCCGATTTCATCAAGATTTATCCGACTCTGGTAACGCCGGGCTCCGAGATCGAGCAGTTATGGCTTAAAGGGGAATACCGCGTCTATCCCGAGGACGAACTTGTCGACCTTATCGCCTACGGCAAATCGAAACTTGCCGAATATACGAGACTTCAGCGTGTTCAGAGGGATATTCCCGCAAAACTCATCCTTGCAGGCTCTCACTACAGCAATTTCCGCCAGCTTGCAAAGGACAGACTCATCGAGCAGGGCGGCGAATGCCGCTGCATAAGATGCCGCGAGGCAGGCAGGCATGTTACCGATGAGGAGCCGCATACGAAGATTACCGAATATAAGTGCTGCGGCGGAACGGAATTTTTTATTCAGTTCACGGCAAATGATGCACTTATAGGGTTTGTGAGACTCAGACTTCCCGACAGCCCGTGGCGCAGGGAACTTCTCGGAAACGGCGTAAACGGCAATAACGACGGAAACGAAGAAATAAGCGGAGACAGCGGCGGGGATAACGGTAAACCCGCGGCGCTTGTCCGCGAGCTTCACGTCTACGGCTCAATCGTTCCGTTATCCGAGAAGGGTGAGGGAAACAGATGGCAGCACCGCAATTTCGGGGATCGTCTTTTAAGGACAGCCGAGGATATTTCAAGAGAGAGAGGTTACACGCGGGTGGCGGTCATGAGCGGCATCGGTGTCCGCCCCTACTACAATAAACGCGGCTATATAAGATGCGGACCATACATGATAAAAGAACTGAAATAACCGGAAACATATACTGAAACATAACAGGAATAACCGAAAAGACAACAACATCATTACAACAATCATTACAAAAAGAATTACAAAAATCATTACAAAAATTACCAAATCATTACAATAATTACAACAATAATGCGGGGGATGAAACGGGATGAATGCGGCTACAAACGAGTATCTGATACAGAAGTTCGGCGGCTACTATAACAGCCCCGCTTTTCTCTCCGCACTCGAGATTCCGACCAATCTCGAACAGCGCGAATGGGGATTCATC
>JAFZMT010000106.1 GCA_017553245.1 Methanomicrobium sp. | reverse complement strand
CGACCGATGACGGAAGGTTCTCGCGCTGGACACTGAGAGTCTCGGCGGATTTGTCGATGATAGCCTCGGTCTTCTGCATATATCTGACTGCAGCCAGTCCCGCGGCAAACTCGACTCTTTCGATACCGTCCTGAACGTGTTCGACGCGGATAATCTTGAGCGAGCCTATCTCGCCCGTGCTGCGGCAGTGAGTACCTGCGCATGCCTGGACATCGCCCGCAACCTTGACGATGCGGATTGACTTGCCCGGCGGAACTCCGCCCTGATAGAGATCAAAGCCGTATTTCTGCTCGGCTTTCGTCCTGTCCTCCCATTCCGTGGAGACGGGGGCATTTGAGAGGATGATATTGTTTGCGCAGAGCTCAATCTTATTGAGTTCGTCCTGCGTGATGTGCCTGAAGTGGCGCAGGTCGATACGTGACGAATCGTAGCCTTTCTGAGCGCCCGCCTGATGAATGTGCGCACCCAAAACCTCTTTTGCCGCGTGAAGCAGCACGTGGGTTGCGGTGTGGTGTCTCATCATGGTCTTGCGGTAGTCCTCGTCGAGGATACCCTTCACGTGAGTGCCGCGCTTGATGGTCGCGCTTCCGTCCTTAATCTTATGGAGGATGACGTCGCCCAGTTTTATGGTGTCGACTATCTTCACCATTGCCTCCGGCGATATCAGCTGACCGATATCCGCGGGCTGACCGCCGCCTTCGGGATAGAAGAGAGTCTGGTCGAGGATGATGTAGTTGTCGAAGGAATCGATGACCATCGCATCGAATTCCATATCCGAGGTCTGCTCGTAATACATGCGGCGTGTTGCCGGAAGAGAGTTGATTCTCTGTCTTATCTCGGCATACGGGTCGGCTTTATCCTCGCTCTCGGATTCGGAATGGAGGTCGGCGACAAGCGAGTAGAAGTTGTCGGGGAGATCGATGCCCACGTTTTCCGCTTTGGCAATGTCTCTGACGGTTTCCGGCGGAATGCCGTGTGAATCGTAGAGAGTCATAAGCTCTTTGAGCGGGATTGACGAGTTCTGCTTCTTATATGTGCCGGCAATCTTCTGAACAATCCTTGTGCCGCGCTGCATCGTCTGATCGTATTTCTCAATCTCGTTTGAGATAATTTCGCGGATGACGGACGGCTCCTGCTCGAAGGAGTCGATGCCGATTGTCTTCATCTGAGTCTCTATGAGGTCATAGAGCTGTGAGTCCATGCCGATTTCGTTCATCATGCGCAGGGTTCTTCGAAGAACGAGACGCGCCAGATAACCTTCCTGCGCATTCGACGGGACGATACAGTCGCCGAGCATATACGCAAGACATCTTGTGTGGTCTGCGATTGCGTAGACGCGCTCGACAGGCTCCATTATCGACTGAAGTTTCTCGTAGGAGACGCCGATGTTCTTTGCGACCTGCTTCCTCATCGTTATGAGGTTTGAACCCGAGATATCCATCAGACCCGCATATCTCGCGTTCATTCCGAGAATCTTCGTAAATTCGGGTTCGTCGAGGAGATGCTCGATTCCCGCCGAGACCATAAGCTGGTTGACCATCTCGGGGAATACCGCGTCGTAGATGGTGGGCGAACCTTTCGATGCCCAGACAAAACGCTCCAGACCGTATCCGGTATCGACAATGTTCAAATCAATCGGGTAATACGGGACTCCTTCCATATCAACCGGCGGTTTGTCGTTCTTTGTCTTGCCGTATGCCATGAAGACCAGGGTGGCGACTTCGAGACCGCCGATCATGACCTCGACGCTGGGACCTGCGTTTCCGCCGCCGATCCACGGGTGTTCGAGGTAGGTGACGTCGTTGAGGTTGCCGCCGATGGACTCTATGAACCTGTCGCAGAGCTCAACGGTTCTGTCTTTCCAGTATATCTGCTCGTTGTCCGAGTTGAAGGCGTGGTGCGCCATCATCTCGAATGTCGTGAGATGTCTTCCCGAGCGTCCGACCGAATCCAGATCATTCAGACGGATACAGGGCTGCGATATGGTGAGCGGGTTTGCCGGCGGCGGAACGGTGCCGCTTGTGACAAAGGGCTGGAAGTTGGCTATTGATGCAATGGTAAGATAGATATCGTCTCTCCATCTTGCCGCTACGGGGTATCTTTTTATTCGAGTATGCCCTTCTTTTTCGAAGAAGGACAGGTATGCCTCACGCATCTCGTCGAGTGAATGAGGTTTGAATACCGGATCTCCGATAAAACTGTATGGTACACATGGTGCGTCGCCGCAGACTTCGCGACTCGGATCTCGTGTCCAAAATGCCGTTCCGCATTTTTTACAGATTTTCCTTACCATACCCTGTGATTTGAAGTAATCAAGTTGGTATTCTTCTTCAAGCATAGGAAACCACGCTGTAATCTTAGTTACGTTGTCTTTGAAATCGTATTATAGTTTGCATTAAAGATTGGATTTTTATTCAAAATTGTTTCGTTTTTGATCGTTTTTTAAGCAGATTGTTTACTTTTTGCCAAGAATGACAATTGTTTACAGTTTTACCAATCCTGACAATGTTTACCGTTGTCAATCCCGGCAATTGTTTACTGTTTGCCCGCTTCCGACCGTGAATCCGGTTCAGAACCGTTTTTCAGCAGCCTGTCCAGATACCATTCGTCAATACAGGTGTAGCTGCCGGAATGCTTTGCTATCCTTACCGCAAGTATGTGCCAGCACTCAATCTGCCGGAATGCAAAGTCATGGCAGGTGTAGAAGTCGTCGACTACGACGTATTCACCCGTATTTCCGATGACGACGAAGAAATCCAGATACTTTAAGACTCTGCCCTCTTCGACCGCGGTAATTGCGTTGTCGGCTTTTTTGCCGTAGATTGAACGGATATCCTCGCAGCTTTGAGCGTCAAGCTTTATGCTGTATCGGACTTCCGACCTGCCATCGCTGCCTGTGCCGGTTGCGCCTGCCGCGTCGGTTGCCCTCTCCGTCGCATCCGGCTTGCGGGTGTCGTTTGTCTTATCCGTATCTTTTCCGTCGTCCGTCATGGGTGTTCTTTATGCGCTGTATATGATTAATGTGTAATTTGATGACTTAATGCGTTATCAGGTGCTTTAATGCGGTTATTACGGTGATCAATTCGTGTGGTCACGTCAGATGTCATGCTTCAGCGGTCTGTCTTCTATATATGTCCATCCCATCTTTTCGGCAAGCTTCCTCATGCCGACGGACTCAAGGTCATAGTGCGTTGACTCCGCAAGTATAATGTCCCGCGATATTATGGTGTCATGCTTAAGCTCCGCGGAGAGATAGACATCCGCGCCCAAAGCCTCTGCCTCGTCAATAAGTTCGGCATCAAAGCCGCTGCCGCCCACAACTGCGAGTCTGAACGTTTTTCCTTTAATCCTGTCGATATCGCCGTAGACTCTCAGACCGCCGCCGAGTTTCTCCGAGAGTTCCTTAAGGCTCAGCGTGCAGTCGCCGATAACGCCGAGGGACATATGTCCGATATTTTTCAGTTCGAGGTATTGCGCGAGCGCATCGTTGATTCCGCCGCGCGCGTGGTCGAAATTCGTGTGCATGGAGTATATATTCATCTCCGCACGGAATGCCGGCAGAAAAATCTCCTTTTTAAGCCCCGTAATTTTATGAACGGCATGCCATATCGGCGGGTGGTGAACGACAAGAATGTCCGCGCCCATCTCAGCCGCCTTCGTAACCGTATTTTTTGTGGCGTCGAGGGCACATGCGGCGCGGGTAATCTCCTTTTTTCCCTCAATCACAAGCCCTGTTTTGCCCTCATCCATGTCCTCGGCGAGATCGGGCGGGGCAATTGACTCCAATTTCCTGATAAAATCCGCAATATCCATGATTATCCATTTGTCCGACTGTAATATAATACTCATTCAAAGTTCATTCAAGGTTCATTTACGGTTCATGTGCAGGTAATGTGCATGTAACGTGCATGTAACGTTAATGTAATGTGCAGCTGATGCGCCGGTCATGCGGCAGGCACCGGATATCCGCGCACATTGAATCTGCGGCAATGCCTTTACACTGTGATTCACGATGTTATTTTCAATTTTTCTGCGCGTCAGTCAAATAACACTGTGATTCACAGCATTACTCACAGTCATAAAAGTCAGGTATAAATATTACAAATGCTGATTAGTTAGTAT
>JAFZMT010000105.1 GCA_017553245.1 Methanomicrobium sp. | reverse complement strand
TCTCCGACGAAGTCCTCTACGGAATCGTAACCGTCATGGACATACTCAAGCATGTCGGCAACGGCGAGGTCTTTAAAGAGATGGTTACCGGAAATGCATCCGATGTCATGTCCGTGCCCGTGAGGAATCTTGTAAGCGGCAACCTCCTTACGACAACGCCCGAGGAGAGCCTTACCGATATCGCAAACTCAATGCTTAAGAAGAATATCGGTGCATTCCCCGTAATATACAATTCAACCCTTACGGGCATCATAACCGAGTTCGATCTGGTAAGGGCGCTTACAAAGATCTGAACCCGCAAAGGTCCTAATCCGAAAATCCAAGCTTACAACGATCCGAACATACAACGATGCGAATCGATTGAATACAATCGATCCTCCGATTCTTTTTTTGACATCCCTGTCATTTATTCAGTTAAATCAATACACTCAAATAGTATTACGATACTAAGGAAATTATACAGATCGGAGGGGAAAACCAGATCTTGTTTAATGATAACTATCTTCATCAATTGCCTGCGGCGGCGTTTTTAAGACCGCTGTCGGTTGTTTGAGACTTTCCTTTTACGCATAAACAGAGCGCGGAAGGTTAACTCATCGTTTTTGTCGGATATGTAATCAAAGATTCAAAAGATGCAAACGAAAAGCAGTTTATGCATTTAAACGAATTTAATAGAGGTATATAAAATGAGCCAGAAATTATTGATAAAAGATGTTATGTCAAAGCCTGTCACCATCGCGAAGTCAGCCGTGATCACCGAGGCACTGGACAAGATGCTTGATCTCGGTATCGATCCGCTGGTTGTGACAAATAACGATGCGGTTGTCGGTACTATCTCAAGGAAAGCAATTGCCGATGTACTGGGCAGTAAGAAGACATCCGCCATTTCCCCGACAAAGATTCACGTATCGAACAAACTGGATGAGGATTTCACCTCGGCATATCCCGATCAGGATGCCGACATACTTGTTCCGCTGCTTCAGGAATACAAGGTTGTCGTGGTCTTAAACGAGGATCACAAGCTGCTCGGCAAGGTCGACGCAACCGATCTTCTTGCGGTCATGACTCCGCAGGCGCCGATTGACAAGATTATGCAGAATGCGCACACCGTTCTTGCGACCGACCGCGTTATCCACTTAAGAAGGAAGATGATTGATGCGGGCGTCACAAAGTTCGTCGTCGTCAACGAAGACAGGTCGATTGCCGGCGTTGTCACCGAGACCGACGTTGCACGCTCCATGAGGAAATTCCGTGAGTCCGTCGACGAGAAGTATCAGGACAATCAGGTCAGAAACCTCTTCGTAAGCGATATCATGACAAGCCCGGCACTCTGCGTCGAGGTAAACTCAAGCATCGAGAAGATTAAAGATCTCATCGTCAACAAGAGAATAAGTTCGGTTCCGATTACACGCGAGGGTAAGCTCGTCGGCATCATCTCAAAGGATGCAATGCTGGTTGCGCTCTGATTTCGGAGAACAGAAATCCGTCGGGACATTTCCAAAGACATTTGCCGGACATTTCAAAGACATTTGCCGAGAGAATAACAGGACATTTATCAAACCTTTAACAAAGGTGCCTTAAGCACCAATCCACATTTTTTCAATCGCTTTCTTACGGCTCAGGCTTAGGGGGATTTGCACGATATGAAACGGGTAAAAGCGGTCAGACCTGACGAACGCGTCGACGAACTTTTAAGCGGCATGGCGGAGACGGGTTTTCAGGGCAGAAAACTCGGCGAGTCTCTGGAAGTGCTGACTCAGATGATAGCGGATGACGACTGCACCGTAATACTCGGACTTTCGGGCGCGATGATCCCCGCGGGAATGCAGCGGGTCGTAATCGAACTTGTAAAACGGCGTTATATCGATGTCATGGTATCGACGGGCGCAAACATCTTTCATGACGCCTGCGAGCACCTTGACGTTCATCACTATAAGGGGCATCACAATGTCGACGACGCCGAACTCCTGGCAAAAGGCATTGACAGGATATATGACGTATTCGCCCGCGAGGATGAGTTTCGAAAGGTCGACGCCGTGATTGCCGGTTTCGGAACCGCACTCTCACGCGGCGCTGACGGCGGCGACGGTAATCGCGGATATAATATATCCTCGGCGGAGTTCACTTACCGTCTGGGGAAGCATCTTATGAAACTCAATCCCGAGGGCGAATCTATCCTTTCCGAATCCGTGAAGAACGGCGTCAAAATATTTATTCCCGCACTCTGCGACTCATCTATAGGAATTGCGCTTGTGAGCGCAAGGCGCGCCGGTGCCGACATCTCAATCGATCAGCTTGCCGATGCCGACATTCTCACCCGCATCGTCGAGAACTCCGAAAGGACGGGCGTGGTCTATGTGGGCGGCGGCGTTCCCAAGAACTTCATACAGCAGACTCAGGTAATCGCCTCAATCCACGATGCCGGAAAAGAAGGTCACAATTATGCCGTACAGTTCACGGTCGACTCTCCGCAGTGGGGCGGTCTTTCGGGATGCACCTTCGAGGAGGCGGTAAGCTGGGGCAAGGAAGCAACCGACTGCCGCAAAGTCCAGTGCTTCTGCGACGCCACCATAGCCGTTCCGATAGTCGTCTCGGGACTCATTGCGAGGGGAGTCGTGCGCAAATCCCCGCCCGACATCGACAGACTCATGAAATAAGGGCGCTAAGGGCGCAACGGCGCTGAGAATGGCGCTGAGGTGCAGGGGCGCTGTGTGGTACGTCGGGGCGCGGCACGGCGGACACCCGCAGGATAACGCGGATGCCTGCCTGTCGGATATCGCAGTCTTACTGCCGAATACGGCGGGCATACACCGGACTCTTTTTTCCGTAAAACCATAACCATTAATAACAATTCATGATAATATATACAGGCAACATTCATGGAGCAGCACAATAATTGTGGTGTTGCGAGTGTCGAAAGATGCGAGATTACTCTGTTGAGGTAGCCAAGCTAGGTATGGCGCGGGGTTGCTAACCCCGTGTCCCCTTAAAGGACTCGGGGGTTCAAATCCCTCCCTCAACGCTTTCCGAGCAAATCTCACTGTGAGGCAGTTGAATGGAAGAGAAAGAGATAAACTACTTTGTCAGGATTGAGGATAACGATCTTGACGGTACCAAATCGGTACAGATTGCTCTTACAGGACTTCCGGGTATCGGAATGCACACCTCCGTCAGCATTGCAAAGATGGCGGGCGTGGATCCCTTAGCCACAATCGGACTTCTTGAAGAAGAGCCCGTAGAACGCATTCGTGAGGTTATCAGAAACTACATCGAACGCGTACCTGTCTGGATGTTAAACCGCCAGAAGGACTTCTACGGCGGAGAAGCAAAGCAGCTTCTGGGAACCGATCTCAGGATGGCAATCGACGAAGATGTCAACCGCATGAGAAAGATCCGTTGCTACCGTGGTATTCGCCACGAGACAGGTCAGAAGGTTCGCGGACAGCGCACGAAATCAACCGGCAGAATCGGCTCAACGGTCGGTGTCAGCAAGAAGAAGGCATAATCCGGAGTAAATCATGGCATATCCTGGAAAGAACCACAAAGCTTACGAAACACCCAAGAGACGTTTCGAGAAGTCCCGTATCGAGGATGAGAACCGCCTCGTAATCGAGTTCGGACTTCGTAACAAGACCGAGGTCTGGAAAGCCCAGAGTACGCTCAGAGGATACCGCCGCGCGGCAAGAGATCTCCTTGCACTCAGATCCGCATCAACCGATGCCGAACTCATTGCAAGAAAAGAGAACGAGCTTCTCGGTCACCTTGAAAGCTACGGACTCCTCGGCGAAAACGCGGACATCGGCGCAATTCTCTCACTCAAGGCAGAGAACGAGCTTGAACGCCGCCTTCAGACACTGGTCTACAGAAGAGGACTTGCACGCTCACCCAAGCAGGCACGTCAGATGATCACCCACGGACACATCACGGTCGAGGGTCGCAGAGTCACCGTTCCGGGATACCGCGTCAGAAAAGTTGAGGAATCCTCAATCACATACGATGCGACATCCGTGTTCAAGAACGACGCTCACCCTGAACGCGTACGCATAAATTCCAGAGGCAGAGCATAAAATGGCAGTCGCAGAGTCTAAAGAGAAATGGGGTGTCGCGCACATCTTCGCTTCCTTCAACAACACCGTCATCACGGTAACCGATCTCTCCGGCGCTGAGACAATCACAAAGTCCAGCGGCGGCATGGTCGTGAAGCAGGCAAGAAACGAGAGTTCCCCCTACGCCGCAATGCAGATGGCAACAAACCTCGCACAGGCGGCAATGGACAAAGGCATCGTCGGATTACACGTAAAAGTACGTGCACCCGGCAGAGGAAAGCAGCGCAGCCCCGGTCCGGGAGCACAGGCGGCAATCCGTGCATTCGCACGTGCCGGCATGAGAATCGGACGTATAGAGGATGTAACACCCGTTCCACACGACAGCATTCGCGTAAAAGGTGGAAGAAGGGGCAGGAGAGTCTGATCAATGGATATTGCGTTCAGCAGACTTGAGAGCGGGATTGCGAAATTTGTTCTCTCGGAGTCCATACCGGCGTTTGCGAACTCGTTTCGCAGAACAATGATCAGCGATGTGCCCAAGCTGGCAATCGAAGATGTGATTATCTACGATAACAACAGCGCATTGTTCGATGAGATGCTTGCACACCGTCTTGGACTCATCCCGCTGAAGACAAATCTTTCAGAGTATAAGAAGAAGTCCGAATGTTCCTGCGGGGGCGAAGGATGTTCCTTATGCGAATCAGTATATACGCTCAGTGCGGAAGGTCCGTGCCTTGTTAAGTCCAGCGACTTAATCGCACAGAACCCCGATGCCGCACCGGTTACCGGCGAAATTCCGATTGTAAAACTGGAAAAAGGTCAGAAAGTTGTGCTTGAGGCACATGCCGAGATTAACACGGGTCTTGAACACGCAAAGTGGCAGTCGACACTTGCCTGCGGATACAAGACATACCCCGTAATCACAATCGGCGACAACTGTGACGCCTGCGGACACTGCGCGGACGAATGCGCAAGACATGTCCTTAAACTCGCAAAGAAATCCGTTGAGGTAATCGACGGAAAGCTCATTGACTGTTCGATGTGCAGACTCTGCGAGAAGGCATGCGTAGGCAGCGGCTGGGAAGATGCCGCAATCAAGATCTCCTCAGACAACACAAAATTCATATTCGTTGTCGAGAGCGACGGTTCACAGTCAGTGAAGGATATAATGACCTACGCACTGAACAACCTGAAAGAAAAATCCGACAGTCTGGTGGATGTATTAACCAATATCTCCGGAGCAGTTTAAAATGAAAGCTGGAAAGACAAACCCCCGTTACACAGCCCTTATTGCAGCCCTTAAGGAAGCATCAAGGACTAATGAATCAGGTGTCTGGCGCGAGATTGCAAAGAGGCTCGAAGCCCCAAGCAGGAACTATGCTGAAGTCAACTTAAGCAAGATCAGCAGATATGCCCGGGATGGCGACGTAATACTCGTACCGGGTAAGGTTCTTGGAAGCGGCATGTTAGAGTCCGGAATCAGCATTGCTGCACTGAGTTTCAGTGACGCGGCTGTAGAAAAAATCCAATCCGTAAAAGGAACCTGTATGACAATTGAAGACCTCATCAAATCGAATCCTGAGGGTAAGAAAGTAAGGATAATGAGGTAGATCAAATGGCAGCAACAGTAATAGACGCAACAGGACTTCGTCTCGGAAGACTTGCAAGTATCGCCGCAAAGCGCGCACTTGCCGGTGAGGAGATTGCCATCGTAAACATCGAGCAGGCAGTCGTCTCCGGTGCAAAGGCACGCATTCTTGCGGACTACGACGCAAAACGCAAGCGCGGATCACGCGAGGGCGGACCGTTCTTCCCGAGAAGACCTGAAGATATCGCAAAACGCACAATCCGCGGAATGCTTCCCTACAAGAGAGAACGCGGAGCTGCGGCATACAAGCGCATCCGCGCATATGTGGGAGTTCCCGCACAGTTCGCGAATGCCGAACTCGAGAAACTCGAATGCGCGCACATTGAGGGTCTTTCGACACCCAAGTACGTGACGGTCGCAACCGTCAGCAGAAGCCTGGGAGCAAAATTCTAAAGAGGTTTTGAGATATGGCTACAAAAGTAATAAACACAAGCGGTAAGAGAAAGACGGCAATCGCCCGCGCGACACTCAAGGAGGGCAGCGGACGCGTAAGAGTCAACTCCGTCCCTCTCGAGATCTACGGCACCGAACTTTCGCGCATGAAAATTTCGGAAGCTCTTCTCTTAATCCCGGGCGTCATTGACGGAATCGACGTAAGTATCGAGGTTTCCGGCGGCGGCTACATGGGACAGGCAGAGGCTGTAAGAACGGCACTCGCACGCGGAATTGTTGAATGGCACAATGACCCGAGGATCAAGGATACCTTCCTTGCATACGACAGAACTCTCGTCGTTAACGATTCCCGCCAGAAAGAAGCCAAAAAACCGCACGGACGCGGTGCAAGAAAGAAGTTCCAAAAGTCTTATCGTTAAGACTGTGCAAAATATAAGGGAGAGATCAAATGATACCGGTACGTTGCTTCACCTGTGGAAAAGTTATCTCCACGGAATGGGAAGAATACAAGAAACGCAGAGATGCGGGTGAAGATCCTCGTGTGATCCTTGATGACCTCGGACTTGAGCGTTACTGTTGCAGACGTATGCTGCTGACGCACAAGGAGATCATTGACGATCTCAATCCTTATCAATAAATTTTATTTGCGGGGTCGTGGGGTAGCCTGGCCATCCTACGGCGTTCGGGACGCCGTAACCTGAGTTCAAATCTCAGCGACCCCATTCTGCATGGATATCATTCATGTAAGAATATGAAGGTTTGAGACGCTTACGCGGTTTAAGCGCTTAAGGCGTTTACTTCGCGTGAAGTGTCCCGAAGTTTCATAATTGTCAAAACTGCAAAATCAAACTCAAAATTAAAATTAAATTAACTGCGGAGTCATGATGGAATCATACACACGATACGAAAGAGCAAGAATCGTCGGAGCACGTTCCCTTCAGATCTCAATGGGCGCGCCCGTTCTTGTAAAGACCGATAAGATAGATCCTCTTGAGATTGCTCTTGTCGAGTATCAGAAAGGTGTCATACCTATCACCGTAAAAAGAAGCTAAGTATTAGATGGAGCTGATGTATTGAACGTAACTAACGATATTGAAATAGAACTTGTCGAATCGCTTGTACCCGTCGAGGATTACCTTGCGGCAGGCGTTCACATAGGAACACAGCAGAAAAGTCAGGACATGAAAAAATTCATCTACCGCGTTCGCGCAGACGGATTATACATTCTTGATATCCAGCAGACTGATGACAGACTCAAGACTGCGGCGGCATTCCTTTCAAAGTTTGAACCTGCAAAGATCCTTGTAGTCACCTCCCGCCAGTACGGTCAGTATCCTGCAAAGAGATTTGCGGACGCAATCGGCGGAGTCGCAAAAGTCGGCAGATTCATCCCGGGCATGCTTACAAACCCGGACATGGAACACTACGTCGAGCCCGAAGTTATTGTCGTGACCGACCCCATCGGCGATTCGCAGGCAATCAACGAAGCGGTTCAGTGCGGCATTCCGGTGGTTGCACTCTGTGATACCAACAATATTACAAAATACATTGATCTTGTAATTCCGACGAACAACAAGGGAAGAAAGGCATTAAGCATGATCTACTTCCTTCTGACAAGAGAGATCCTCAAGTCCCGCGGAATTGCAACATCATTAACACCCGAAGACTTTGAGATAGAGTTATAACCTTAAATCAGGGCAACAGAGGTATCACTTTCATGGTGACACGCAGGACAACGTTGTCGGGAATGTTCTATCCCGACAATCCTGTTTTATTGAGACGCACTCTTGATGCTTTCTATGATAATCCGCAGTTGCGGGACTTTTTTGCGAACTGTTCTTTGAAGAATAAGAACGGTGACATTTCCGAATCCGTTTCATCCGAATCCGTTTTCTTGCCCGATATGCACAAAATGCCAGAACACAAGATGCCCGAGCGCAATATGCCTGTGCCAAAAGGCATAGTATCCCCTCATGCGGGCATTGTCTATTCCGGGCTTACGAGCGCATACGCTTACGCAACGATTCCGAGCGACTTTTCGGGGACTTTCGTCATAATAGGTCCGAGCCATTCGGGATATTCGGACTGCATCTCCTCGCAGGACTGGGAAACGCCGTTTGGCGATATTTCCGCGGACGGCGTCCTTATCGAAGAGCTTTCAAAAAACCTGCGTGTTGACGACTACGCGATGAGCAGGCGCGAGAACTCAATTGAGGTGCAGACTCTATTTGTAAAGCACCGTTTTCCGAGTGCGAAGTGCGTCTGCATCATGATGGGCAACCAGACCGAGAGGAACAGTCTGGCGATGGGGAAAGCAATCTATAATGCTCTCTCAGTTACAAATACTGAATCAGTAATTGTTGCATCCTCCGACTTTTCGCACTATATACCCGCCGCGGAAGCAGAGAAATACGATATATATGCAATAGATGCGCTGGGAAATCTTGATACGGGGTTATTTTACAGGAGAATAATCACCGAGGGGATAAGCGCTTGCGGATACGGTCCGATAATTGCCATGACGGAATGCTGCCGGCTGATGGGGGCGGAGTACTCACAACTCCTGAAATATTCAACGAGCGGCGATATCACGGGCGAATATTCGGAAGTCGTCGGTTATGCGGCAATATCTGTGGAGTAAAATTTAATGGCTACATGGAGCGCACCGGGCAAGGTGTTTTTATTTGGCGAACATGCGGTGGTCTTCGGGAAATCGGGACTTGCGATGGCGATAAAACCGCGTGTCTACGTTACCGTAAGGAAGGCGCGTAATCCGGCGAAGGTCAATTCACCCTATATCGAGGGCTGTTTTGAAGAGCTGGGCGTTACGGGCAGCGTTTACATTCACTCGCAGCTTCCGAGTTCGTCGGGGCTGGGGTCGTCGGCGGCGGTTACCGTCGCAACCCTCTGCGCCATCAACGACGAGTTCGGTCTGGGACTTACGCGCTCGGATATAGCGTCAACGGCTTTCAACATCGAGAAGAAGGTGCAGAAAGGGCGTGCAAGCCCCACGGATACCTTTGTCTCGACATACGGCGGTCTGGTGCTGATTAAGGACGGCAAACGCCGCAGACTGCCGCCGGAGAACTTCAATATCGTTATCGGCAATACCATGGTCTCGCACAAGACCTCGGAGCTTGTCGCGATGGTGGGCGAGTTCAGGGCGAACAACCCGCTTGTGGTCGACCCGATTCTTGACGCAATTGAGGCGGTTACCTCGCGTTCGATGCACAATTTCCAGAATCTGAAGCTTCTGGGAAGGTATATGGACATCAACAACGCACTTCTCGAGGCTCTGGGCGTCGGTCATCCCGCACTCTCAAGGCTTATAACCGCGTCGAGAGCGGCGGGGGCATACGGCGCGAAGATTACGGGCGCGGGCGGCGGCGGATGCATGATTGCACTCTGTCCGAAACGCTCGAAGAGCAAGGTTGCGGGCGCAATCGAGGCGGCGGAAGGCAAAGCGATTATAACCACAATGGATACCGAAGGAGCCAGAAAAGAGGAGGACAGCGGAAGCAATGGCAGCAATGGCAGATCTGATTATATTAAAGCTGGGCGGTAGCGTAATTACCGACAAGGCGGGCGGAGGCGGCGTCGACTATGCGCGCATAAACGAACTTGCGCAGGAAATAGCGGAGAGAAAGAATATCTTTCCGATTCTTGTTCACGGCGCCGGTTCGTGCGGACATCCCGAGGCAAAAGAACATCATCTTCATATGGGTTTAGATGCAAACAATAAAGCAGGTATATTTATCACGCATCGTGCCGTCTGCGGACTGAATGATGCTGTGGTAAACGCGCTTCGTGCCAGCGGGGTTGAGTCGGTCGGTATTCACCCGCTTGATGCATGTACTGCGAAAAACGGACGTCTAATCTCATTTCAATGCGGTCAGATAGAACTTCTTGTCAAAAACGGGATTGTGCCCGTGCTGCACGGCGATGTCGTGATGGACGAGGATAAGGGAGTCTGCATTGTTTCAGGAGATCAGTTGATTAGTTATCTTGCATCCCATATCCGGGCAAAGAGAATAGGTCTTGCAACCGATGTTGCGGGTCTGCTTCAGAACGGCGGTGTGGTCCGGAGGATTACACCGGATTCCGTGAAGGATCTGGAGATAAGCCGCTCGGGAAGTGTTGATGTTACGGGCGGAATGAAGGGCAAGATCGATGAACTTCTGCTCCTCGCGGAGAAGGGTATAGAATCAAATATATTCCACGTTTCCAGAGTGGGAGA
>JAFZMT010000104.1 GCA_017553245.1 Methanomicrobium sp. | reverse complement strand
TTGAGTGCTTCTTCCAGACTTCCTCGCGGAATACGTGACCCGAATTGTATGTACAGAACGGAATCAGCTTCAAATCGGGTGTTGCATAGTGAATGCAGCAACGTTTGACACGATTCACGTCATAGTTGTAGTTATCCATGAAATGCATGGTTCCTATGAAGAGTGCATTCCAGTGGAACTCCTTCAATGCCGCGAAATCGTGTTTTACCAGAGCCTGATAGAGCATCTTCCAGAACTTCGACGAGTAGGTGTCATCGCTTGCGCCCTTAAGCGAGGTGCGGAAACCTTTCAGACCCTCGACGAGTGCAACGTATTTGTTAAGGGTCTTCCTGTCGGCATTATTGTCGTCGAGCTTGTTAGCCAGCTGAGTTACAACCTCGAAGAACTTGTCGACATCTATCATCTTGTTTACGGGCGTCATCGTGCCGTCGTCGTTTATGAAGACATAGGTTGCCGCACCGCAGTGCTGGTGGCTCGTAAACTCAATCTGAGGTCTTCCGGTGTATGCCTCGACAAGGTGCGAGATCGGAAGGACGCAGGGCACGGGGTAGAAATACTTCTGGCAGAGAACGCCGCCGGTCTGCTCCTCAATCCTCTTTGTGAGATCGGGGATTGTGACACGCTCCTTTACCACGTCATCCTCGGATGCCGCACCCGTGAACGCAACCGGCTGGAAGTTGATGCCTCTTACGACATCGACGTTTTCCTTCGCGAAATTGATGATATCGCCGATCTGGTGGTCGTTCTTGCCGTTGATGATGGTCGGAACGAGGACAACGCCCTGTTTGATCTCGCGGCAGTTCTCGATTACCCTGCGGCTTATGTTAATGAGCGGATTGGTGTCCTTTGTGACGCCGTCGAAGTGCAGGTATATGGTTGAAAGGCGTGCGTCTTTAAGAGCGGCAAGCAGCTTTTTGTCACGGGAGAGCTTGATGCCGTTCGTCGCCAGCTGAATCTGCTTGAATCCGAGATCGTGCGCCGCCTGAACAATCTCCACGAGGTCATCCCTCATTGTCGGTTCTCCGCCGGAGAACTGGACTGCGGGAACTGCGCAGGGCTTCTGCGACCGAAGCATCTTCAGTATGTTAATTATCTCGTCATATGTGGGTTCATAGATATAGCCGCAGGCTCGCGCATTGGCAAAGCAGAACTCGCAGTTAAGGTTGCAACGGTTGGTAAGGTCTACGTTCGCAAGGAGAGTGCCGGATTGATGGTTATTGCACAGTCCGCAGGCGTGCGGGCATTTGTCGTCGGATGCCTGTACCTGCGGGTTTGATACGCCTTTTCCTACCGAGTCATAGGCATCGAACTGCTTGTACATCTCCGCATCCGACCAGTAGAGACTCTTTTGAATACCATGCTCCGGGCATGTTCTGACAATCCAGACCTGATTGTCTTCCTCAATGATTTCGGCGGGGAGCACCGCGCCGCATTTCGGACAAAGACTTTTAGTTGTTTTCAATACCATTGTTGCACTCACATACAGTACTTATAATTTTATTTTTACTCACTATTAATGCTTTATAGTCTGTTCGGCATTCTTCAAACGCCGATGCAACCGATTCCGCCCGTGATTTGACGCACGCTTCGTTAAACCGACTTATGTAACGTAACCCGACTGCCGTGGCGACCGTTGCAACCGCGTTGATACGGGGCTTTCGCCTGCGTATGACTGTTGCGCATACTGTTGCACATACTGTCGGGCAATATTACGCATAATGCCGCATGACATTTCTGATGACTTACATCGAATAACAGATAATATATTCAAAGTTAAATATATAATTATTTGAAAACAAACATATTTACGATACACACCGCGACCTCGGACACACAGCACAAAAACGGCGGTTTTATGCCTGCAGGCATCATTATATATTCATTCATTTTCAAATATTAGTTATATTGGCGGCTTTCTGAT
>JAFZMT010000103.1 GCA_017553245.1 Methanomicrobium sp. | reverse complement strand
CCGTTGAGGTCTTAATCGAGGCAATCGCGAACGCGGGTCCGCGCGAAGAGACCGTCCGTTTAAAGTACGGAGGTATCAATGTCCCCAAGTCGGTCGATACAGCCCCTCAGCGCCGTATTGATACCGCACTTTACTTCCTTGCAAAAGCGGTTCAGCAGGGAAGCCACAAAAAGAAGCGTGCGGCTTCCGCAGTTCTTGCGGAAGAGCTTATCCTCGCCGCCGCAGGCGACACCCGCAGTTTCTCGGTAGCAAAGAAAGAAGAACGTGAACGTGTAGCTAAATCGGCACGTTAAACCTGATTTAAATTATAAAATACTTTTTTTTGGTGTATCTACATGACCAGACGAAAGAAAATGGTGGAAAGGGTTACGGAACTGATGGATCAGCCTAAGATGATCCGTAACATCGGTATCGTAGCTCACATTGATCACGGAAAGACCACACTCTCAGATAACCTTCTTGCAGGCGCGGGAATGATCAGTGAGGAGATTGCGGGTAAAGCCTGTTGGATGGACTCGGATGAGGAAGAGCAGGCACGCGGTATCACTATCGATGCATCCAACGTATCGATGGTTCACGAGTACGACGGCAAAGAATACCTTATCAACATGATTGATACTCCGGGTCACGTAGACTTCGGCGGAGACGTTACGCGTGCAATGCGTGCGGTCGACGGTGCCGTCGTCCTCGTCGATGCCGTTGAGGGAACCATGCCTCAGACCGAGACCGTTCTTCGCCAGGCACTCAAAGAGGGTGTCAAGCCCGTTCTCTTTGTCAACAAGGTTGACCGTTTAATCAACGAACTTAAAGTTGACGAGATGACCATGCAGATCCGTCTCGGAAAGGTCATTGATAAGGTTAACAAGCTTATCAAGGGCATGAACGAGGAGGCATACAACAACGGCTGGAAACTCGATGCGGCACAGGGTACGGTCGCATTCGGCTCGGCTCTCTACAACTGGGCTGTTTCGGTTCCGTACATGAAGAAGAGCGGCGTTTCCTTCAAGGATGTCTACGAGAAGTGTACCGCCGGCGATATGAAGTGGCTTGCAAAGAACAGTCCGCTCTGCTCGGTTGTTCTCGATATGGTAGTCAACCACCTGCCAAACCCGATTGAGTCGCAGAAGCGCCGTGTCAACATTATATGGCAGCACGGTGACAAGTCGACACCCGAAGGTCAGGCAATGTATAACTGTGACCCCAACGGACCGGCATCTCTGATGGTTACCGATATCTCCTTCGATCAGCATGCGGGTGAGGTAGCAACAGGACGTCTCTTCTCGGGTACGCTCAGACGCGGTACCGAACTTTACGTCATGGGAACGGCAAAGAAGGTCAACCGCCTTACCCAGGTCGGTCTCTTCATGGGTGCGGAGAGAATCGAGGTCGAGGCAATCCCCGCGGGTAACATCGTTGCCGTCACGGGTCTTAAGGATGCCATCGTCGGTTCGACCGCTTCAACCCTTATGGAGATGACTCCGTTCGAGTCCCTTAAGCACTACTCAGAGCCTGTCATGACCGTAGCCGTCGAGGCTAAGAACATGAAGGATCTGCCCAAGCTGATTACGGTTCTCCGTCAGGTCGCAAAAGAGGATCCGACCGTTCAGGTTACGATCAACGAGGAGACCGGCGAGCACCTTATCTCCGGTATGGGTGAGCTTCACCTTGAGGTTATCACGGGACGTATCGCACGTGACAAGAACGTCGAGATCGTTACCTCGCCGCCTATTGTCGTTTACCGCGAGACCATCACCGGCAAGGCAGGTCCTGTCGAGGGTAAGTCACCGAACCGCCACAACAGATTCTATATCGAGCTTGAGCCGATGCCGGCAAACCTCGTCAAGGCAATCAAGGACGGAGAGGTCACAATGGATATGCCCGCACTCGAGCGCCGTGACAAGTTAATCGAGCTTGGAATCGACAAAGAGCAGGCAAAGAACCTTGTCGCAATCGAGGGTACGAACACATTCTTCGATATGACAAAGGGTATTCAGTACCTCAACGAGACCATGGAACTTATCTTCGACGGCTGGAGAGAGGCTCTTGCAGGCGGTCCGCTTGCGGATGAGCAGATCCAGAATGTCCTGATTAAGCTCGTCGATGTCAAGCTCCACGAGGATGCAATCCACCGCGGTCCCGCACAGGTCATTCCTGCGGTCAGGTCAGCGGTTAAGGCGGGTGTCCTCATGGCAGGCGACACGCTCCTTGAGCCGATGCAGTTCCTCCAGATTACGGTTCCGCAGGAACACATGGGAAGCGCAACCGGTATGATTCAGGGACGCCGCGGTCAGGTCTCGGATATGACTTCCGAGGGTGACACGATTACCGTTATCGGTAAGGCACCTGTCGCTCAGCTCTTCGGTTTCGCCGGCGATGTCCGCTCGGCAACCGAGGGTCGTGCAATGTGGTCCACGGAGTTCGCAGGTTTCGATGTTGTTCCTGCGGGTATCCTTAAGGACGTAGTTAAGGAAATCAGAAAGCGCAAGGGTCTTAAGGAACAGATTCCGACACCCGAGGATTATCTCGTATAATCGGATAATCCCCGATACAATATCTTACACATCATCTTACACATCATACAAATCATCTTACACAGGACAGATACTATTCAATAACGGCAATATCGGGACGCGATATACAATAACAGATACCTGTAGTCCCGATATTGCGGATATTATACAATAAAATATGCATTTCTCAACTGTTGCAGATTTTGCAACAGTTCACTTTCCCCGACTGATTCAATGACTGAATTTTGACTGCGTTGACTTATTCATTGACTAAATCATTGACTGAATTTCAACTTCTTCGACTAAATTTATTGACGAAATTTCTGCTTCTTTGGCTGATTCAAGGGCAATATTTAGATTTCGTTTACTTAATCATTGACTAAATTTCAACATCTTGGACTAAATTATTGACTAAACTTCGACATCATTGACTAATCGGTAAGATGGAATACTATTCCGCACGGGTAATATTACGCGAAGATCTGTTTTTGACAGCGACAAAAAAAAGTGTTGCAATAAATTTGGTTATATAGGATTAGATTTGAGAGATTTGGTTAAATTTGTAAATGAGATTTATTTCAGTAGTTGTCCGCTTTAATCTCGAAGTATGCCTGCGGGTGATCGCAGACCGGGCAGGTCTTGGGTGCTTCCTTGCCGATGCTGATGTGTCCGCAGTTTGCGCATTTCCAGACTTTTACCTCGGAGCGTGAGAAGACAATCTCTTTCTTGATGTTTTCCAGAAGTTTGCGGTAGCGCTCCTCATGTTCCTTCTCGATTTTGCCTACGCCCTCAAAGAGTGCGGCAATGTCGTTGAAGCCCTCTTCGCGTGCTTCTTTTGCAAACTTTGCATACATGTCGGTCCACTCGAAGTTTTCGCCTTCGGCGGCGGCAAGAAGGTTCTCGACGGTTGAGGGGACGGCGCCGTCGTGGAGAAGTTTGAACCATATTTTTGCGTGCTCTTTTTCGTTGCCCGCGGTCTCCTCAAAGATTGCGGCTATCTGATTGTAGCCCTCTTTCTTTGCCTTTGAGGCATAGTAGGTGTATTTGTTTCTTGCCTGCGATTCGCCTGCGAATGCGGTCTGCAAATTCGCCTCTGTCTTTGTACCTTTCAGATTTACCATAATTAATCCTCGCATTGAGTTTATGTGTTTAACATCAATCAGTTAGTATTTTTCGTTAATATTTCTTTTCGTAGATGCAACGGGGTTAGAGGGATCAGTGGTTGTGGGCGCCGGCGCCCGCACGCAGACTCCTATCTGCCGAGTTTCAGCGGCAGGATTGCGGAGTTGATAAGGACTCCCATGACCGCGACCTCGTGACCGAGTGCGCCGACTACGGGGGTAACTATGCCCAAGATTGCGAGAATCACGAGTCCGGCGGAGATAAGTACGGCAAATGCGGTATTGAATTTGATTGTGCGCACCGCTATCCGCCCTATCTTAAGGAGCATCGTGACGGCATCGAGGCTGTCGCGGAGGATTACGGCATGTGCGGTCTCTATCGCCGCGGTATTTTCGCGGGAGGCGATGGCGGCTCCGAGGTTAGCCTGCGCAAGTGCGGGGCTGTCGTTGACGCCGTCGCCTACGAAGCAGACGCTGTAGCCTTCTTTCTGATATCGGGCGGTAATCTCTTTTTTGTCGGCGGGGAGGATTTCTGGGTAGAGGTCATCGGCGCTTATGCCGCATTTTTCGGCAATGCTTCGCACAATCTCGTGTTTGTCGCCGGAGAGGATGGCAAGTTTTTTTATGCCGGCGGCTTTGAGCTGCGATATCACCCGCGGCGATTCCTCGCGGATAAGGTCGGAAATTCCGATTAAGCCGATGATGGTGCCGTTTCTTATGACGAAGAGGGTGTTGTGACCCGCGGTTGAGAAGCGCTCATACGCACGCTGCGCCTCATCGGTGAAGGTTACGCCCGCCGATTGCGCGAAACTGCGGTTGCCGACCTTAATGACCCTGATTACCTTTGAGTTTTCCTTAATTTCGGCGGTCATGCCGGTGGCGATGACGGTGCGGATGCATTCGGCGCTGTCGGGGACTGTCGTGATGCCGATTTCGCCGGCATAATCCGTGACCGCCTTCGATACGGGGTGCTGGAGTCCGTTCTCAGCCAGCGCCGCCTCGGAAATGACCTCTTCTTTCGTGACGCCGAATGCCTCGACAGCCGCGACCGACATCTTTCCCGTCGTCAGCGTTCCCGTCTTGTCGAAGAGGACGGCGTTGATGCGACCGGCTTCTTCGAGGTATCTGCCGCTCTTGAAGAGGATTCCGCGCCTTGCTCCGGCGCCGATTGCGGCGATTGCGGCTGAGGGCGTCGCCAGAAGGATTCCGCAGGGGCATGAAACGATTATGACGGTGATTGTCTTTTCGAGACTGCCGGTGGCGATGAGTATCAGAGCGGCGACCAAGAGAGTCAGCGGGGTGTAATACCGCAGGAATTTCTCGATGAAGGGATATGAGGGCGGTTTTCTCTCCTCTGCCTCATGAACGAGGTTGAGTATCTGCGAGTAGGTCGAGTCGCTGCCGCGCCGTTTCACCTCAATCTCGATAAGTCCGTTGAGGTTGACGCTGCCGGAATAGACCATGTCGCCGGCGGATTTGTCAACGGCGATACTCTCTCCCGTTATGCAGGATTCGTCCATGCTTGCAATGCCCGAGATGACAACGCCGTCGGCACAGACTATGTCGCCGGGTCTTACACGTGCGATGTCGCCGACCTCGATCTCGTCTACGGGGACTTCGACGAAATCAGCCGTTTCTTCGTGAGAGCCGTGTTCGCAACCGCATTCGCCGCCGTCGTGCTCTTCGTGACAGCGGCATTCATCATGCTCGCAGTCGTGCCCGTGTTCATGCTCATGCTCGTGATCATGATCGTGTTCGTCTTCGTGATCATGCTCTTCGCCGCAGTCGCAGTGCGTCACTTTTCGTTTTACGAGTCCGAATTTCGGGTGAAGAGAGGCTAATTTTTCGATATCTCTTCGCGAGCGGCTGTATCCGTAGTCCTCGGCGATCTCTCCGAGGGTGAGGATGAAACCCACTTCAGCCGCGACCATGTAGTCTCCGAGGTAAACTGCGCCGAGGATGGCAAGCCCCGCAAGCTCGTAGAGTCCCTTTCTTTCGACAAGAAAGCCTTTGACCGCATACCAGATTATCGGAATGCCGGTGAACGCCGCCGATACAAGAGCGAGCGCCGAGATATAAGATTCGCTCAGGCTGCCGCAATATTCCCCGATAAGCGCCGCCAGAAGCGTAATACCGGCTATGATGAGGAAGATGAATTCCGATTCTTTCCACCACGGCGAATCTTCATCACGTACTCTGCCGTGGTCGTGACCGCATCCGCAGGGACATCCGTGGCTGTGGCTGTGCGGGTCGTGCGACTCGTGCGAATCATGCGGTTCATGAGAGTCGTGATTGTCGTGTGACTCGTGCGAACAGCCGCAGCCGCATTCGCAGTCTTCATGAGTATCCATTTTATCCCCCGTTATTCGCTCATATCTCTTTGTTTATCTTTTCAAGAACGGCGGTAAAGCACTCGATCTCTTCGTCGGTGAGGAACGAGGCAATCTCCTTTGCGAAACTGAGATGATGCCGGTGATGGTCAAGATACGCGTCGTTTCCCTTCTCTGTGAGGCGTATTATGTAGGAGCGCCGGTCGTTGTCGGCACGTTCGCGGACGGCATACCCTCCCTTTTCGAGCCTGTCGACCGTTATCGTGGTGGTGCCGGTCGTGACTCCGAGGTCTTTGGAGAGGTCTTTCATGCTCATGCTTCCGAAATGACCGAGTTTTTCGATTGCGTGCGCTCCTGCGACATTCAGCTTCCCCTGCTGTATCACGGACTGCTCCCATGAGGACATGCGGTCGAAGAACTCTACAAGATTTTCGTTCAATTCATCTATCGGATCCATATTTTTCCCCTTATGCATGTTGTTTGATTTACGTATTATTTGACATACGAATTGTTTGACACACACATAGTTTGACTATCAAACAATATATATCTTTTTAAAACTCGGATTTTTTGTAAAATCCGAAAAAGGGGAGATGCGGAATCGGGGGATGCGGCACGCAAACAGGAGTATGATGTATGGTGGCGGCGTAAAGAAGGGAAATTAATGAGAAATTGCGGCTGATCATGCACACTTATCACGCAGAACGGATAAAGAATGCAAGATACTGCAAAACATTGCAAAATAGTGTAAAATAGTGCAAATAGTGCAAATAGTGCAAATTGTGCAAATATTACAAAAATAACAAAAATATCGGGCTCAGCGGCAAAATGCCGCCGTCACCGTGATGAAATTTATACGTCGTTTACTGATCATCCTTGACAATCATGGCGCCGCCGAGCAGCAGCACCAGACCGAAGAGCATGGCTATTACGCCCATGAACGACTGCATAATCATCTCGAGTATCTCTATCTTGAATGTCATTCCCGCTCCCAGAAGCAGAAGCATAACTCCGAGAATTATTGCCACTAATCCTAAATAATCCATATTTCCTCCGTATTTGCGACGGCTTTCGCAGTGCCGCCGTGATCATTTGTCTACATTAAGATGGTCATGTATTCATAAATACTTTTTACTCCTGCATTGCGGGAGCCTTCAGACCCTCATACCGTCATCTTATAATACAGATAGACCGCGATGCCGCCGGACACAATCGATATCAGCAGGCAGAAGAGCGCAATCTGGAGATATCCGTCGGTTTTTTTGCCGATGCGGTTGAGCTCCCCGTCCCTTGCCTTGATAAGCCGCGACAGCTCCTTGAGTTTGTCGCTTATGTGCTCGGTGTCGCCCTTTTTGAGATAGATTGTGATGTCGTTTAAGATATTTCTCTCAAGCGGCGGCAGATCCGAGTAGGGCACCTGAATGTCGTTTTCGGTGATGATGCGGTCGAGCAGCTTTTTCCATTCGAGAATGTCCTCTTCGCGGGTGGTCCGCGGGATTATCTTCTCGTCCTTGGAGATGAGGGCTACGAGATATTCGCGGAGATAGCGCGAAAGTCCGTATCTGTAGCTTATGTCCTCTTCGCTCAGCGAGGCTACAGCCTCATAGATATTGAGGATATCGTCGAGGGTCTTTATCGATTCAAGCTGAAATCCTTCGGTCAGACTCCGAAAGAACTTCGCCTTGAACTTCTTTTCAAGCCTTATGTCGTCGCGGTCGCGAATCTGACCCGCTCTTTTCCTGCGCACCGCCATCAGGGCAATGACGATTACGATGAAATATGCGACCAGAATGACCGCGGGTACGATTGAGGCAGACAATTCTTCAACCATGTCTCTGTTATGTTGGGCGCGTTAAGATATATCACTGCTGAAACTTTCGCGGGGTTAAAGAAAAGGGGTTTACGGGGGGGTGAGGGCGATGGAGAGGGTGAGGGACGGGCGGGTTTACGGGAGAGACGGTGCCGTCTTCGATATGAGCATAGAGAGACCCAAAGGCTGGACTACCTCAATCCAGTATTCGTCGCCGGGTTTCAGCTCCCTGTCGACCGGCAGATGCACAAGAACTATCACATAGTCTCCGTTGTAAAGAAGGATGGGGTCTTTACCGGCATCGGTACCCGTATTTTTGTAGATATTCCACTTTCCCGCCGCCGGCGGATTGCCGTTGTCGTAGAGCGGGCTGTCCTGCTCAATGGTGCAATACCCTTTCGGCGTCGCATAAGACATTGTCATCTTGGAGAGATCGCCGGGAACGAGCGAGTGCGGACTCCTCATGTATATCCTAATCATCCCTATGTTGCCGGATGTCGTGTTGCGGATGTACATGACTTCGTCGACGAGCATGGACGAGGAACTCTGTTCGAGTGCGCTGTAGATTACCGCCTGACTTTTCTGGACGGTATGAAAGCCGCTGCCCAGAATTACGTAGGAGAAGACAGCCGTCACTACTATGAAGGAGAGAAGTACGATTGCGGCTTCAAGCCCGGTAAAGCCTTCCGAGGATCTGCTTTCCCTGCAAATCTTTCGGTTTTTCGTCTTTTGAGTGCGGCGGCGCATTTTTCGGTCTCGGAATCATTCTTCGAGAATGTATTCTGCTTGGTTAGATGATATTAAAATTATAAAATAAGTAATTATCTGATATGCCAAAGGCGGTCTTTTCGCGGGTGAAAAGACTGATATATCTTCGTTTTTAAAAATACTGTTATGTTACCCGTTGATATTTTTGATTCCGTGGAACTGCAGATGAGTCTTCTGCTTTTCGTTGCTCTCGGCGGCTATCTGCTGGCTTCGCGTATTCATCAGTCGGCAGTCGTGGGAGAGATTCTTATCGGTCTTATCGTGGGACCGAGTTTTCTGGAGCTGATTACGTATACGAACTTTGTTCAGAGTATAGCGTCGCTGGGCGCCGTTATCCTTATGTTCGTTATCGGTTTTGAGTTTAATATTCGGGATTTGACGGATATCCGGTTCGGCGTCATCGGTCTTGTGGGCGTGATTGTGCCGTGGCTGGGAGGCTATGCGACGGCGATTCTCTTCGGTTTCGACAATGTGAGCGCTCTTTTCATAGGTACGGCGCTGACTGCGACGAGCATCGCGATAACGGCGAATGTGCTTCGCGAGATGTCGCTTCTGGAATCTGCGGCGGCGAAGGCGATTATCGGAACCGCGGTCATCGACGATGTCCTGAGTCTTCTGGCGCTTTCGATTACGGCTTCGGTGGTCGCCGGTTCGTTCTCCCTCGTCTCAATCGGAATCACCGTTCTGGTTCAGGTGGGCTTCCTTGTCATCGCCGGCGCCGTGGGTATCTTCGTGATTTCGCGGTGGATCGAGAAGATTGACGGCACCGAGTTCGCCCGAAAGAATCCCGAGGTTGTCTTCATCTTCGCGGTCATGATCGCGTTTCTCTACGCGACTCTTGCCGAGGTTGTGGATGTTTCGGCTATCATCGGTGCGTTCATTGCGGGTGTGTCGTTCAACGGCGTTAAGCTGAAGCACGGCAAGAACATCGAGGAAGGCGCCGATTATCTCTATATCATATTTGCGTCGATATTCTTCGTCTCCTTGGGTATCCTCGTGGACATGTCGGCTCTGACCTTCGATGCCGTTTTGTTCCTCATCGCGCTTACCGTCGTTGCGGTGGTGACCAAGGTCATCGGCTGCGGAGTCCCCGCAAAGCTCCTCGGATATTCGAAGAGCGATTCCATAGTGATAGGAACGGGTATGGCGCCCCGCGGTGAGGTGGCGATGGTCGTGGCTCTTATGGGGCTTACCATGGGACTTATCGGGCAGGGAATTTACGTGACGATTGTCCTTATGAGTCTGATTACGACGATAATTACGCCGATTGCGCTGAGAAGCGTTATCGCAAAAGAAAAAATTGCGGGCGGCAGTGCGGAGTGACGCCGAATCAAAAGTCATTGTAAAGTAAAATATTAAATACAATAACTTTTCTGAAAGATGCAAAGTTGACGGTAAAAACAGGACAGTAAGGGGCTTGGAATTGCATAAAACCAAATTTCCAAGCCCCGATAAAAAGGGTACGCACTGCGTACCCTTTTCATTTGATTTTAACTTTACCCTTAGGACTTGTTGTCATCCGATTTCGCGGATTCAAGAGCATCATATTCCTTCTTCAATTCGACCAGCAATTCTTCTTCGGTCGGG
>JAFZMT010000102.1 GCA_017553245.1 Methanomicrobium sp. | reverse complement strand
GATCCATCAGTTCCGTAACCCTTTCCACCATTTTCTTTCGTCTGGTCATGTAGATACACCAAAAAAAAGTATTTTATGTTAAATCAGGTTTAACGTGCCGATTTAGCTACACGTTCACGTTCTTCTTTCTTTGCTACCGAGAAGCTGCGGGTGTCACCGGCGGCTGCCAGAATCAGCTCTTCGGCAAGGACTGCCGAAGCCGCGCGCTTCTTTTTGTGGCTTCCCTGCTGAACCGCTTTTGCAAGGAAGTAAAGTGCGGTATCAATACGGCGCTGAGGCGCGGTATCGACCGACTTTGGAACGTTGATACCTCCGTACTTTAAACGGACGGTCTCTTCGCGCGGACCCGCGTTCGCGATTGCCTCGATTAAGACCTCAACGGGGTTCTTCTTCGTCTTTTTGTTGACGATGTCGAAGGCTTCCTCGACGATGCGGGTTGTGAGTTCTTTCTTTCCCGTGTTGTGCTCGGTCTGCATAAGTCTGTTGATAAGACGCTCGACGATGAGCATCTCGGACTTTGAGAACTGCTGTTTCTGCTTTCTGCCGCAGCAGTGCGGAACGATGAGTGAGTTTACGCTGACGTAGCGTACCAGACCCGGGTCATTGACCTTGACTTCGGAGATATCCCACTTGTTGAAAAGAAGGCTCTTTGTCTCAATGCCGGTCTTTGCCTGTGTTTCTGCTTCATCTGCCATGATAATTACCTGCGCGGTTTCTCCTTTCTGCCGAGAACCATTTCACGAAGACAGACGCCGTTAACGGCTGTGACCTGATAACGGACTCCGGGAATATCTCCCTTCGAACGACCGAGACGACCGCCGATACCTTCGATTGTGACCTCGTCGTGCTCATCGATGAAGTTGATTGCGCCGTCGCCGACCGCGAACGCGCTGACCTGACGACCGTTCTTAATGAGCTGAACACGAACGCACTTACGGATTGCCGAGTTCGGCTGCTTTGCTTCTACACCTATCTTTTCAAGAACGATTCCTCTGCCCTGCGGTGCACCTTCCAGAAGATCGGATTTGATGTCAAGACCGAGTGCCTTTCTTGAATAGTTTACGTCGCGCCATCTGTTGTTTTTAGAGTCGCGCTTACATTTTCTTGCTGCGAATTTTCCGTTTCCCAATTGAACACCTCAATTGATGGATTAATCCATTTTGCCTCTTGGTGCGCGATTGCTCGCGCGAAATTGGTATGTCCGACTACAGAGTAATTCAATGAAATCGCATGTAAAGCGAGGCTGATTTACAGCTGATTTAGAGAAAACAGGCAGATACCACCCTGCTGTCCTCACCGCCGCTGTCGGTACATATCAGACTTCTCCCTAAAATTTGAACTTGTGACATATTAAAGATATTAGCCCGCACAATTTTCACGCGCGGTCATGCCCGAAAATTGCCGCCGAAATTGAAGAGTTTTTACATCGAAGTAAACATTTACTTCATGAGAGCGCAAATAGTAAAGGACTGATATCGATTTACGTGCGCGAATGTCCGTGCGCGCTTTTGAGATAACAACTGTGATAACAATTGTGATAATAACTGCGGGAAAATCATGACTGTAAGGATTTATAAAGAGACATATTTTGAGGCGGCACACAGGCTTATGCACTACGAGGGCAAGTGTTACCGCCTTCACGGTCACCAGTGGCGCGTCGAGTTCTGGGTTGACGGAACTACTTCGAAGGATTCACAGATTCTTGTGGACTTCAATCTGATTAAGAACATAGTCAACCGCTACGATCATCAGATTATTCTCAATGAGGAGGATCCGATGGTGGACTGCCTTAAGAAGTTTCAGGAGGTTGTCACGACAAAGGGCGATCCGACAAGCGAAAATCTTGCCGGGAGAATGTCGGCTGAGCTTGAGGCGGAGTGCGAAAAACTCGGTATTATAATAAATGTCTCAAAGTGCAGAGTCTGGGAGTCGACATCCTGCTATGCCGAGTGGACACCCGATGCGCCCGAAACACCGTAAGGATCGTTTGAAGTTCACTGAGAGTTTTTATGAAGGTCATTGAGATTTTTAAGAGTCTTCAGGGCGAGGGCGCTTTACAGGGAACGGCGGCGGCATTCATCAGATTTTCCGGCTGCAACCTCAACTGCAAATGGTGCGATACCCCCGAGTCCCACAGCGGCGGCACCGAGATGAGCATTGATGAGATCTGCGGGAGTGTCGCGGCTCTCGAATGCGCCAATATCTGCATCACGGGCGGAGAGCCGATGATTCATAAGAAAAATCTGGTGCCGCTCATTAAGCGCCTGCACGATGACGGTTACTACGTGGAGATTGAGACCAACGGCACCATCAATCCCGAGGAATGCTTTCCCTACGCGGTCATCTGCATGGATGTCAAGTGCCCCTCATCCTGCGAGAAGAGCGACGTCTCGATACTTGCGAAACTGCGTCCCTGCGATATGGTGAAGTTTGTAGTCCGCGACAGAGAAGATCTCGAATATGCCAAAAGCATCATAGAATCCTTCGATACGCAGGCAAAACTCTTCATTACGCCCGTATGGGGCAGCGACTGCCACACAATTGCGGAATACATCCTTGACAATCACATCCCCGTAACCTTCCAGATGCAGCTTCACAAGATTATCGACATGAAGTAATCGATGGAAGTAACCGACGGAAATAACCGACGGAAATATCCAACGGAAGTAATTGACGTAATTAACCGACGGAAGTAACCGATGCGCCTTGCGCCGTTTAAAAATCCTTTTAAAAACATCTTTTATCTTATAGTTACCACGGTTATACAATGAAAGCAGTATGCCTTGTCTCCGGCGGAATGGATTCATCCACACTTGCCTATGTCGCAAAGGATATGGGTTACGATATTCTGGCGCTTCACACCTCATACGGTCAGCTTACCGAGGCAAAGGAGCTTGCCTGCGCACAAAAGATTGCGGCATCCCTCGATGCGCTTGAGTTCATGCATATCCCGCTTACGCATCTGAAGAAGTTCGGCGGCAGCTCACTTACGGATAAGAGCCTTAAGGTTCACAGTCACGAGGAAGAGGAGAAACTTGCGAAGGAGAATGCGAATAAGCGGGAGAGCGGCGGCATCGGCGCGGACGGCGCGAGCGAACTGCCCAATACCTATGTGCCGTTCCGCAACTCCAACCTTCTTGCGATAGCGACGAGCTACGCCGAGACACGCAATGCCGATGCGATATTCATCGGCGTTCAGTCCTCGGATTACGTGGGCTACCCCGACTGCCGCCCCGAATACATCGAGGCATTCCAGCGGGTCATCGATCTCGGAACATCCGATTCCGTTCACATAAAGCTGATGACGCCGTTTGTCAGGATGAACAAGACGCAGATTCTTGAGAAAGGCTTGAGGCTCGGCGTTCCCTACGAGCATACGTGGTCATGCTACAGGAACAGCGATAACGCCTGCGGTACCTGCGATTCCTGTTTCTATCGCTTAAAGGCGTTCAAAGAGCTGGGTATCGAAGATCCCATCCCCTACGAGAAGGCAATCGTCCAGATTAGTAAGAAAGAGCCGGCAAAATTCAAGAAACTGCTTTAAAATATCTTATTTAATCCTCTTTCAAGCAGACTGCTTTAAAAATGAATGATCTGATTTAAAATAATGATTAAACTTGAATAAATTGAACGAAAGAAAAAAAAGAAAATCGGATAACCTTTTTTCAGGCTGATTTGTGCTTCAGTTCCGCTTTCGCTTTTAAGTATTTCTCGATGTCTTTCCTGCGGTGATCAAGAATTTCGTGGTTACGGCTTTCGGAGATTTCTCTCTCCATTCTGGCTTTCATGATAAGAATGTCCAATTCCGAGAGATCTTCCCTGATTTCAAACCTTACGCCGTTATCATACGGGTAAGGTTCCCGGTGATCGTACCCCCAGATGATATATACCGGAATGCCTTTCGGAAAGGCATCGCAACACAGATTGCCGTTATCCATAGATTTATCAATCTGAACATGTTTGCAAAACTCACACATATCGGAACAATTTTCAATGTTTTTTATCATAAGTCCCCATCACAGTTTTTTATGGTATTTCCCTATACCATGATACATCTTTATCACATTGCGAGTATTTATATATTTGCTCTAATGCCTTGCAATATAAATTATGTTATTGACAAACACAAACCAGGGCACAAACCAAAGGACAAAACTCAGACACGGACTCAGGCACAATTCAGACCGAATTCAGACCGAAATTCATGTACAAAGCCTGCATACAAAAGATCGCACGCTGAAAGTCAGCGACAGAAACATGCGGCGCGCAAAAAACCCGCACCCGAAATAACGGACACACAAAAAACGGACACAAAAAACTGACACAAAAAACTGACACACAAAAAACTGACACAAACAACTGACACACAAAAAACTGACACAAAAAAACGACATACAAAAAAACACTTATTGAAATTTTTACAATAGTACTTACATATTACTTACAATACTGTAAACGACAAGAAAATAAGAGAATGCGTAATGAAGAAAATCGATGATATCTACAACGGCGGCAGGTTCAAAATAGAGCGTGTCGAAGTCGACCTCCCTGGCGGCGTCACACTTGAACGTGTCGTGGTAAAGCCCGGCGGCGCCGTGGCAATGCTTCCCATGGAAGGGGATTACTGCTACCTCATAAGGCAGTACCGCTACCCGATTGACGAATACATCTATGAGGCTCCCGCCGGCACAATGAACGAGGGCGAGACTCCCGATGAGACCGCATACCGCGAGCTTATCGAAGAGACGGGCTTCAGATCGGATAAACTCGTTCAGATCGGGTTCATCTATACGACGCCGGGCTACACCAACGAAAGAATCTGGCTCTATGAGGCTCACGACCTCACGCCGTCGAACGAGTTCCACAAGGACGAGGATGAGCTCATCGAAGTCGTCAAGGTAAAGAAGGAAGAGGTCTTCGAGATGATCCGCGACGGCAGAATCGTCGATGCCAAGACAATCTGTCTTGTCCTTAAGTCTCTGCTCTCGGACGAAGCCGTTAAAGCCTACGGCAGCCTCGCAAGAAAAGAATGAGCGGCGATAACAAAACGATACAGATACGATTGACACGATACGATTGAGACTGAAAACGATAAATACGGTTGATAACATGAAACGAAATCTCATGAAGCCGGCGGCGATTGCCCTGCTGGTAAGCCTCATATTTGCATCCGCGGTTTTTGCGGGGTGCACCGCGGCAAACGAAGAACGCACCCCATTAAGCCCCGGTGCGGGGGAGAAATACTCTTATTCGCTCACGGAATCCGGCGCATTGAAGCTTGCCGGCACCGACTACGCCTATAACGCCGGTGAAGTCACATACAGCGACGACGGAAGCGTGAAGATCACCGAACTGAACATGAATGACGGCAGCGGCGACGTATACGCCTTAATTGCCGAGCCTGTAGATGCCTCGAAGGCAAGAGCGGCTGTCGTCTTCGCACCCGGCGCAGGCGTTCCCGCAGACAGGCACCTCAACCGCTCCGTAGAGTATGCGAAGGACGGCATTGTCTTCATGGCGGTCGACATCCGCGGCAACGGCGGAAAAACGCCGGGTTACGCATTCACGGGCATCGATACCGACTATAAATACTTCTCACGCGGCGCCACACCTCAGTATTACAAGATAATCTTTGACCTATGCGCCGCGCAGAAATACATCGCCGGCATATACGGTCCCGACCTGCCGGTTTACGCCGCGGGCTCGTCCAACGGCGGAAGATACGCCTGCGTTGCCGCCGCAATCGACGAAGGCTTTGCGGGCTTTGTCGGAATCTCGACATCCGGCTATGTCTACGAAGAAGGCAGGGGCAATTCCGGACTGGACATCTTTGTAAGAAGCATCAACCCCGACACCTATATCGGCAAAATAGCGCCGCGTGAAGTCTATATCCTTCATTCCGCGGACGACTCGCTCATTCCCTACGATCAGGGACTCGGATTATACAACCGCGCCGGCGAACCGAAAGACTTTGAGATGTTCATCGGCGGTCACGGAATCAACGGCGAAGTCGACCAATACCTGCTGAGAACACTCGGAAACGCCACGGCACTTGAGAATCGCAAATCGGGAACCGATATCGGACTGTGGACGCAGACTCCTTCCGACGTATATTAGATACCCGGCAATTTCAATTCAATTACCACCACTTTTTCCGATATTTTTCCTCTTTTTCCGACGCCCGAGCCCGTGTCCCACCCCTGCCTCATACTGATAAAAGACTAAGACTTAATGCTGTACACGTCGAATTATAATAAAGTTCATACAAAAGGTCGGCAAGGTTGCAAGGTGGCAGGGTCGGTGCGATCATATACGGTCGTATATACGGTTGCATATGCGGTCGCCTTCTGACCGGAAATATCCTTAACGGAAATCCCGGGACGAAAATCGGGAAACGGAAAACAATTACATGGCAGAAGAAACATCAGAGTTGGACAGCGCGAGAAAACGATATGAATTCAAGAAAACTCTTGAAAAACTCGCCGAAAAAGAAGGAAGCGGAACAGAGCTCATCTCTATCTACATTCCCCGCGACAAACAGATCTACGATGTAACAGCGCAGCTTCGCGACGAATTCGGACAGTGCGCCAACATCAAGAGCAAACAGACAAGAACAAACGTGCAGAGCGCAATCTCCTCAATATTATCGCGCCTGAAGAACTACCAGCATGCGCCCGACAACGGAATGGCAATCTTCTGCGGAACCGTGAAGCTGGGCGGCGACAGAACCGACCTCGACTGCACAATCCTTGAGCCGCCCGAGCCGATAACATCCTACTCGTACCGATGCTCCTCGAACTTCGAACTCGACCCCTTAAAGCAGATGCTTGTCGAGAAGGAGGTCTACGGACTCATCGTTATCGACAGACGCGAAGCCTGCGTCGGATTCCTGCGCGGCAACAGAATCGAGGCGATAACGACCGTCACCTCGACGGTTCCCGGCAAACAGAGGAAAGGCGGTCAGTCCGCAATGCGTTTCCAGCGCCTGCGTCTCATTGCCATCAACGAGTTCTATAAGAGGGTAGCCGACCGCGCCAACGACATCTTCCTTGCCGAACCCGAATTCTTTGACAGATTCAAGGGTGTGCTCATCGGCGGTCCGACGCCGACCAAGGACGAGTTCGAGAGCGGCGGATACCTGCACCACGAACTGCAAAAGCGCATAATCGGTCTCTTTGACGTTTCCTACACCAACGAAAGCGGTCTCTCCGAACTCGTGGACAATGCCGCCGACGCACTCAAAGGCGTCGAGGTCATGAAAGAGAAGGTCATGATGGAGAGATTCTTCAAGGAACTCATCAAGGACGACGGCTTAAGCGCATACGGTGAGGAGAGCGTCCGCAAAAACCTCGAGATCAACGCGGTCGACGTCCTCCTTCTCTCAAGTATCCTCAGGATGTCGAGGATTAAGATCTGCTGTCAGAACTGCGACTACTCCCGCGAGGAGACCGTGAACATGTCCGGCGGCAAAAAGCTCAGCGACATTGAGATAGGAATCTGCCCGAAGTGTTCGGCGCCCGTATACATAGCGGATGAGACCGATATCATTGACGAGCTTGCCGCCCTTGCGGATGCGGGCAATACGACCGTCATGATTATCTCGGACGACTTCGAGGAAGGCGCAATGCTCTACAACGCATTCGGAGGCTTTGCGGCAATTCTGAGGTACAGGACGGGTTACTGAGAATACCGAATATACTGAATATACTGAAAAAACAGGTGAAATAATGTATTTTGAGACATATAAGGCGGTTGAAGACGCGCTTAAGAAGGTCACGGGCGAGGATGACGTTCTTATCGTCGACGGCGGCGAACATGCCGACCTCGCATCGACGGTTGCATTCTCCCTCGCAAAGAAAAGGAAGGAAAATCCCGCG
Organism: Methanomicrobium sp.; assembly: GCA_017553245.1. Classification (GTDB taxonomy): domain Archaea; phylum Halobacteriota; class Methanomicrobia; order Methanomicrobiales; family Methanomicrobiaceae; genus Methanomicrobium. The sequence continues at coordinate 4,541 of JAFZMT010000102.1, read as the reverse complement.
AAGATAGCCGCGGATCTGAAAGCACAGCTGGATAATGAACTTTCGGGAAAGGGCGTGAGCACGGAGACGAAAGGTCCCTACATCAACTTCGTATTCGGCGGCGAATACCTCAAAGGCGTAATCAAAGAGGCGCTCAAGCCCGGATACGGTCAGCTTCCGGCAAAGAACGTCCGCGTATGCCTTGAGCACACGAGCGCAAACCCCAACGGACCGCTCCATGTCGGTCACATCAGAAACTCGGTAATCGGCGACACGCTGGCGAGGGTTTACAGAAAAGCGGGCTACACGACCGACGTTCACTACTACGTGAACGATATGGGACGCCAGATTGCCATAGTCTCGTGGGGCTTCGACAACCTTGATATCGCCAGAAAAGAAGGCGAAAAGGGCGACAGGTATGTTGCCGACGTCTACGTCGAGGCAAACGTAAGACTCAATGCCGACCCCTCGATAAAGGAGGAGATAGACCGCAGAATGGCGCTCATAGAGCAGGGCGATGCCGAGATGGTCAAAAAGTTCCGCGAAGCCGTCATTCTCTGCCTTGACGGCATGAAGGCGACCTTAAAAGAGATGAATGCGCCGCATAACCGCTTCATGTTCGAGAGCGACTTCGTCCGCAACAAGTCCATGATTAACGTCCTCAAGAGAATCGAGGCGCTGCCGCAGGCTAAGCAGGACGGCACCCTCTCGGTCGACTTAAGCGAGTTCGGATTCGAGAAGGAATACGTCTTAAGGCGCTCGGACGGAACGTCGGTCTACGCAGCCCGCGATCTGGCATACCACGAGTGGAAAGCCGCAAACTACGACCGTGCAATCGATATTCTGGGCGCCGACCACAAGCTCATCGGCAGACAGCTTCAGGCGACTTTGAAGCTCTTGGGCGATGTTCCGCCCGAAATCGTCTTCTTCGAGTTCGTTTCGCTGCCGGAAGGCTCAATGAGCACGCGTGCCGGCAAGTTCATCTCCGCCGACGACCTCATCGACGAGGTCAGAAAGAGAGCCTACGAGGAGGTCAACCTCAGAAGACCCGAACTCAGCGAGGAAGAAAAGAGGAGCATTGCGGAGTCTGTCGCAATCGGCGCCGTCAGGTATGACATTGTCCGCGTTTCACAGGAGAAGTCGACCGTTTTCGACTGGAAAGAAGCCCTTGACTTCGAGAAGCAGAGCGCCCCGTATATCCAGTATGCGCACGCCCGCGCCTGCTCGATTCTCGACAAAGCCGGCGAATTTAAGGAAGTTTTCGCGCCCGAGACCGAGCAGGAGATTGCGCTTGTCAAGAAGATAGGCATGTTCCCCAAGGTCATCGACGATATCTCGCGCGACCTGCGCCCGCATGTCCTTGCAATCTATGCCCGCGAACTTGCCGACCTTTTCAACTCATTCTACCGCTATAACCCCGTAATCAAGGCGGAAGGCGAGGTGCGCGATTCAAGGCTCACCATAGTCAAAGCCGCCAGAAACACGCTCTGCGAAGCGCTGACAACACTCGGTATAGATGCAATCAAGAGCATGTGATACGGATTTTGCAGAATCCGCAGAATCCGCAAACGCGCCCGTTCAAACGGAGCATTCGTATAAAGCCCTTGAAAAACAGGGCTATCTCTTTTTTTCGGATAAGTCGTCCGCGGCGTTAAAGCCGTGCATGTGGAACAAGCGCTCGCTTCAGGGCGGCGATATGTGCTATAAACATCAGTTTTACGGCATTACAAGCCACCGTTGCGTTCAGCTGACGCCGACTCTCAAATGCAATCAGAGGTGTCTCTTCTGCTGGAGGTGTATGGATTATGCTGTCGACGAAGAGGAGGAATGCCCCCCCGAGACCATAATCGCGAAGATAAAAAAGCTTCAGAAGAAGTCGCTTGCCGGATATAACCCGATACTGCCGACGAGCACGGCGACGAAAGAGCGCTGGGACGAAGCACTCAGCCCGAATATGGCGGCAATATCCCTATCCGGAGAGCCGACGCTCTACACGGGTCTGCCGAGGCTCATCGATATGCTGAACGCCGAAGGCTACACGACCTTTCTTGTGTCAAACGGCACCCGCCCCGACGTCCTGCGCGATTGCCGACCGTATCAGACCTATATCTCGGTGGATGCGCCCGACAAAAAGACCTATCTGAAGTTATGCCGCCCCGAATCCGACTTCTGGGACAATATCATGGAGAGTCTCTCCCTGCTTAAAGACCGCAGAAGCGCAATCAGAACGACCGTGGTCGAAGGTTACAATGATATCGACCCCGAAGGGTATGCACGCATCTATCAGGACAGCGGCGCAGACTTCATCGAGGTCAAGGGCTACATGTTCGTCGGTCACAGCCGAAAACGGCTTAAACAGGAGAATATGCCCGAACACTCGCATGTCCGCGGATTTGCCGAGGAGATCTCGAAGTACTGCGATTATGAGATAGTCGACGAAAATCCCCTCTCCCGCGTTGTCTGCATGGCAAGGCGTTAATTTAAGCGGCAACCGTGCCGGTAAAGCGATAACCGTGCCGGCATGCCAAGTGTGTTAACAGCGTTAACAAATATTAACTGCGTTAACAATTTGGGTAAAAATGTGCGTTGATAACTGTGTTAACAGTGTTAACAATGGTGCAATATTCACGTGACTGTCCGATTAATACGAATTATACTAAATATTATCATCAATAACATTATTCTCAGATCATACAGTAAAATTACAGTAATATTATAGGATAATTACAGGTAAACACAGGAGAACAGCGGCGATAATATGAAATTCAGCGCAAAAGAGTTCAGAGAACTTGCCAAAACCGATTTTGAGGCGGCATGGCACAAGGGCGCGGAGATTATGGAGACCGTTCCGGTCGCGGAGAGGTATCCGCGAAACGTAATCAGACGCGCAAAGAAGCACCCCGTTGCGGAGACCATTCAGAGACTCCGCGAAGCATATCTGATGATGGGCTTTGATGAGGCACGCGTGCCTGTCTTCATCGACGAAGGCGAGGTCTACAAGCAGTTCGGACCCGAGGCTTCCGCCGTGCTCGACCGCGTTTTCTATATCGGCGGTCTTCCGCGCCCGAATGTGGGAATCGGAAAGAAACAGCTCGACGGCATTGCAAAGATAATCGGTCACCCCGTGGACGCCGAGACCGAAGAAAACCTCAGAAAGACCCTGCATGCCTACAAAAAGTCCGAGATCGACGGCGATGAACTCACCCACGAGCTTGCCGTTGTCCTCAACACCGACGACGGACTCGTCGTAAACATCCTCGAAGAGGTCTTCCCCGAGTTCAAGGAGCTTGTTCCCGAATCCTCGAGGATTACCCTGCGCTCGCACATGACCTCGGGCTGGTTCATGTCGCTGGGCGCGATGTGGGACAAGATGCCGCTTCCGATTCGGATGTTTGCCATTGACCGCTGTTTCCGCCGCGAACAGGAGGAGGGACCCACACGCCTCATGACCTATCACTCGGCGTCGTGTATCATCGCCGGCGAAGGCGTGAGCGTTGAGGACGGAAAAGCGGTTGCCGCAGGTCTCCTGTCGGCGTTCGGCTTCACCGATTTCGAGTTCAGACCCGACGACAAGCGCTCGAAATACTATATCCCCGACACCCAGACCGAGGTCTATGCGAAGCACCCGACACACGGCTGGGTCGAGGTCGCTACCTTCGGCATGTATTCCCCGCATTCGCTTGCGGCATACGGCGTCGAAGTCCCCGTTATGAACCTCGGTCTGGGCGTGGAGCGCCTTGCGATGATCGAATACGGCGCCGAGGACGTCCGTGCCATGACTCACCCGCAGTTCTTCCCGCAGAATTACTCGGATCTCGAGCTTGCCCGCGCCGTTTCACTCAAAGAAGAGCCTCAGACTCAGATCGGCGTCGATATCGCCGCCGCCATCGCAAAGACCGCCCGCGAGCACTTCGATGCGCCCAGTCCGTGCGAGTTCCTCGCCTGCGACGTTGATATGGGCTTCGGATGCCGCGTCAAAGCCTATGTCTACGAGGACGAGGAGAACTCGAAACTTCTCGGACCCGCGGCTTTGAATGACGTTTTCGTCTCCGAAGGAAAAATCCTCGGTCTTCCCGACACGCCGAGCTACAAGAAGCAGCGCGATAAGGGAGTAAACGCACAGATATCGTTCATTGACGCCGCCGCCAACTATGCCGCCGCAAAAATCGAAGAGGCGGTCTTCTACGGCGAGGACGGAAGCGTGGATTTCAAGATGATTAAGGTGCCCTCCGAGATTAATCTGAAGATTGCGCCGTGGGCGATGCGCTATATCACCGACAACAACAAGAAGATAGATGTCCGCGGTCCGATGTTTACAGCCGTCAGATGGGAGATTGAACCGACGGAATGCGAATGCGGCTGCGGCGACGGCGAGTGCGACGATCCCGAATGCCGTTGCCACGATCATTCAAACTGCTGTGACGAGTAAATCGCATAAAAACAAAAAACACTGATAACTCTTTTTTTAAAATATTTAAAATTTGAAAATTGGATGATTGAAAATATTAAAGACTGAATTATCTAAGTTATTCTGCCGTTTCAGATGTTGAGCACGGACATGT